>JAEUQD010000500.1 GCA_016789925.1 Bryobacterales bacterium
GTAACCGCCGAGGACCGGTTCCTGTTTCTTGAGTTCCCGCGTCCGGTCGTCCATGGTGTAGTCGTAGACCGTGGGCGGCGTAACCCTCGACTGGGAGCTGAACCGCAGCAGGTTGGTCCGGAATTCCGCGTTGGCTACCGGGCTGGTGTGATAAGCCGGTTCCGGAAAGGGAACGAGGTGTGTTTCACCGGTCTTGAGACCGTCGATCCGGTACTGCCGCAATCCTCCCTGCCGATGCACCACGACCAGGTGTTCGGCGAACGCCTCGGCCGACTCGATGAGAGTATCCTCGCGGTGGGCGATCAGTTCCTTCCAGTTCTCCCGGCCGGGATCTTCCACCGGCGCGGCCACCAGGCGGAAGTTCCTCCCGGTATCGTTGATCCGGACGCAGAACCAGTTGCTGTGGTGTTCGAGGCTGTACTCGACGCCGTGTTGGCGTGGGGCGAAGACCTCGAAAGTGCCTTCGGCGTTCCAGGCGTTCAGGTAGCGCACTTCGCTGGTGGTGGCACTCTCGACGTTGAGCAGGATAAAGGCCTCGCTACGCGTCGCCGCCACATCGACGGTGAACTTCTCGTCCGGCTCGTGAAACACCTCGACATCGGTTTGCGGCCTCGTGCCCAAACGGTGCCGGTACACTTTGTGAGGCCGCTTGGCTTCGTCGAGCACGTTGTAGAAGAGAGTCCGGTTATCGGCCGCCCACGCCACGGAATAGTAGGTCCGCAGAATCCGGTCCGGCAGCAGCTCTCCGGTCTCCAGATTCTTGATCTGGAGGACGTACTCTTCGTCGCCATCGGTATCGGTGGAGAAGGCGAGCAACTTCTGGTCCGGACTCGGCGCGAAGACACCGACGCGGAAGTAAGCCTGACCCGCCGCCAGCTTGTTGCAGTCGAGAAGCACTTCCTCGGGTTCAATTGCCTCGGCCTTCCTGCGGCAATAAACGGCGTACTGCTTACCCTTCTCGGTGCGCGTGTAATAGAGGTAATCGCCCTTGCGGTAGGGAGCGCTAAGGTCCGTTTCCTGGATCCGCCCCACCATTTCTTCGAAGAGCTTGGCCTGGAGCGCTTCGGTGTCGGCCATCACGCTGCTGGTGTAGGCGTTTTCGGCCTCCAGGTACGCGATCACATCGGGGTCGTCGCGATCGCGGAGCCAGGCGTAATTGTCCAGCCGCGAGTCGCCGTGTAAGGTGACTGTCTCCGGCTTGATTTTCGCCACCGGGGCGATCGCCAGGCCCGCCATAACTACAGCAACCGATGCTCCTTCAGTATGCAGGCGTCCATCACCACAACCAGACCCGCTGCTCGGGCCCTGTCCGCCGCCTCCTCGTTGATCACGCCTTCTTGCATCCATACTGCCTTCACACCTTTTCGAATCGCCGCTTCCGTCACTTCCATCGCCGCCTCTGGCCGTCGGAACACATTTACGATGTCCACGGGTTCCGGCACGTCGTCCAACGACGCATAGGCCTTCTCGCCGAGAATCGCTGTCTCGTTGGGATTGACCGGAATTATCCGGTAGCCCTGCCTCTGCATGTATTGAGCAACGCCGAACGAGGGCCGGAACACATCCGACGACAGTCCGACTACCGCAATGGTCCTCGCGTCACTCAGCAACTGCCTGATTTCCGAGTTCACTTGGGGCTCAACTTTAACATTTTTTTGAACTGGTCCACTTCCGCCGTGGTCAGCGGACGCCACTCCGTGGGTGGCAGATTGCCCAGCTTCAGGAAACCGATCTGCGTGCGCCTGAGCTTCTCCACCATCACGCCAAAATACTTGAACATGATGCGGATCTGGTTGGTTCGACCTTCGATGAGCGTCACTTCGTACCAGGGATTCTCCGCCCGGCGGATCAGCTTCAGCCCGGCCGGGGCGGTTCGCCGCCCGTGAAGGGGAACTCCCGTGCGGAACTGTTCTTCCTGTTCCGGAGTGAGGTAGCCGGTCACCTTAGCCTGGTAGACCTTTTTGACGTTGTTCTTGGCCGCCAGGATCGCGTTGGCGAAGTCGCCATCGTTTGTCAGCAGGAGGGCGCCTTCGCTCCCATAGTCCAGCCGTCCAACAGGATAGATCCGGTCCTTGAAGCCTTTTAGGAAGTCCATGACGGTCTCACGGCCTTCCGGATCGTGCGTAGTTGTCACACAGTTCTTGGGCTTGTGGAGCAGCACGTAAAGCATGTGCCGCGGCGGCCGGATGTGGTAGCCAATCACACGAATGTCGTCGACGTCGGGGTCGGCTTTCGATCCCAGTTCCGTCACCGTCTTCCCGTTGATCTGGACCTTGCCAGCCAACATGAGTTCTTCGGCCTTGCGCCGGCTGACAACCCCCAGTCGCGACAGGATTTTCTGGATTCGTTCTTCAGGCATTTTCTTCGGCCACGGCCGGTGTTTCTTCCTGCTCCGGCTCGACGGTGCTTGGCTGTTCTTCTTCGCCGCT
>JAEUQD010000538.1 GCA_016789925.1 Bryobacterales bacterium
GTCGCGTCCGCTTCGGCTGACGGAGGGACACCGCGCTGCTCGAGTCTGGCAAGGACAAAGGCGTCGATCGGGTTGCGCACCCACGCAGCGTTTCTGGTTGGCGGAGGCGTGGGACGCTGAATCGGTAGAAAAGCCCAGTGCGCAGACTTCGTGACCGTTGCTGGTCCGCTCACATCCGGCCAAACGGCGCCCTCGTCGATCCACTCTTTGAGCGCCGCTACTTCGCCAGGCGAAAGCGCCGGGCCGGCGGGCGGCATCCGAAGCTTGCTGTCGAGGCCCGCGACCAAGCGGTATAGACGGCTGCCGGCGGACTGGCCGGGGACGATGACAGGCCCCGAATAGCCTCCCTTCAAAGCGGCGTCGCGATTGTCCAGGCGCAGGCCGCTCGATTGCATCGAGGCACCGTGGCAGCCCGAGCACTTCTTCTGAAACACCGGCTGAACGTCGCGAACGAAGTCGGCCGCAGCGGCGAAAAACGGCAAGGCCGCCGCGATCATGGCAACCCGAATACCAGGACCGCCGATTCCGCGGCCACCGCGACGTACTGCCTGCCGTTCGCCGCGAACGTCATCGGCGAGGTGCGCCAGGGCTGGTTGGTATGAAGATGCCAAGAGCGATTCTCCGGATTTGCGCCGTCCGCCGCAAAGCGCCCCTGTCGTCAGGTGGCGGCCTCTCGGTCAGGCGCCTTCAGGCTCGATGACTCATGATACAAGACCACTTGATCGACGCCCCAGGGATATTGCATTCCGATTTTGCAATATGGGTAAGCAGACGTCGGCTGACAGATATATACTAGAGATCCTTTAAACTCCCAACAGGGGGTCAATGCGAGCAGGAGGTGGTTTCGATGCTCCGACAGCTTCGCGGTGCATGCTTAGGCGGCTTGCTTCTTTCAGGCGGACTGGGCTTCCTGAAAACCGACGCATTCGGCCAAACAGGTCAGGGCTCTCTGACCGGATCCGTAACCGATTCCTCGGGCGCCATGATTCCGGGCGCTACCGTCGTTGTCAGGAACCAGAACACGGGCTTCGTTTACAACGCAGTGGCGACGCAGGAAGGGATTTACCGTGTACCCTACCTGAACGTCGGCGTGTACGAGGTTACCTTCGAGGTGCAAGGCTTCAAGAAAGCTGTACGAAACGATATTCCGATTCGATCGACGGAAACGCTACGTCTGGACGTCACCATGGAACTGGGCAACGTGGTGGAGTCAGTCAAGGTATCGGCGGGCGCGCAGTTACTGGAGACGGAGACGTCGACCACCGGGCACATGGTGTCGGGCACAGAGTTGGTGACACTGCCAACGCCGCAGATGAAGATCGAAAGCATGATGTGGTACGTCTCCGGGGTGACGTCGCAGGGTGGCAACGGCCACACGGCGGGGGGCCGGTCGCGCGCGTTTCAGATGACCACCGACGGCGTATCCGCGACCAATCCTGGCGAGGGTACTGTGGGTACGGCGCGGAACGTGACGACAGTGGAACACAACATGGAAGAGATCAAAGTGCTCACGACCGCACTGCCGGCCGAGTACGGCCACTCGGGCGGCGGGATCATGAACATCGCCTACAAGGGGGGCACGAACACCTTCCATGCTTTGGCGGAAGAGCGCTATGTGGGGAAGCCGATGATCCACCGGTCATGGTCGGACCCGGCGGTTCCAAGCGGCACGTTTTCGTTTCACCTGATGTCGGCGAACCTGAGCGGTCCGATTAAGAAGAACAAAACCTTCTTCCTGGTGGGCTGGCAACGGCACCATGAGCGGTCGGGGAACAACCAGGACATCGATGTGCCAAGCCCGGCAATGTTGAACGGCGACTTCAGCTTCCCACAGTCGCCGGTAGCGGCGGACCGGATTTACGATCCGGCATCGTTGGTACAGCTAGCGAACGGGACGTATTCGCGCACGCAGTTTCCGAACAACCAGATTCCCAGAAGCCGGTTCGATCCGGTGGCGGTGAAGTTCCTCGGGCTGAATCCCTTTTCGGGGGAGGGCAACCGGAATAACCAGACGTTTTATAACAGCACGGGGCCCCACAGCAACCTGAGCGCGGATACGAACAAGAATTCGTACCGGACAGGGATCGACGGCAAGATCGATCATTCGTTCAGCGACAGACACAAGATCTTCGGCCGGTACTCGAATGCCCGCCACCGGTCGATGAGCGGGACGTGGCAGATCCAGTTGGCCAACCGGGACCTGGACTACATCGGCACGCCGATCCCGATCGATCAGCGGCAAGTGGTGATCTCGGATTCGTATGTGATCAACCCGCACACGATCAATGAGGTCCGCCTGGGATGGAATCGCCGGAAATTCACGAGGCTTCCGGAGAGTCTAGGACAGAATTGGGCATCGCGGTTCGGGATTCCGAACGTGGGTCCGGAGACGATGCCGATCTTCCAGACCTCGAGCGGCGGGCAGTTCTACTTCCGCTTCCCGGAAGGAGAGACGGTGGATGTGAATGCGAATGCGAGTATACAGGAAAACCTCTCGATCATTCGCGGACGGCACACGTTCAAGACGGGGTACGAGTTGCTCAAGACGAGCATCAACTCGCACCTGGAGGAGCGTCCGTCTGGGACGTACTTGTTGGGCGGGACGGAATTTCCGTTCACCCCGAATACGGGGCATCCGTTTGCATCGTTCCTGCTGGGAGGCGTTGCGCGCGCCGATTTCACCAAGGCGCTGGCGACATGGCTGCCGCGGTGGTGGAGCCATGCGGCTTACTTCCAGGATGACTGGAAGGTGACGAGCCGGTTGACGCTGAACCTCGGGGTCCGCTGGCAGACAGAGAGTCCCTACCAAACGAAGTACGGACAGCAGAGCCAGTTTGACCCGACCGCCATCGATCC
>JAEUQD010000672.1 GCA_016789925.1 Bryobacterales bacterium
ATAACCCACTCGCGGTCGCCGTCGTGGATCCAAATGGGCGCATCGCCGAAGGCTGCGCTCCACGCCGCCATGCTCGAATAGTAGTGCGGATGGGATACCGCGATGGCGCGGATTCCTCCCAATTCCCGAATCCGCTCCATAGTTTCCGGATCCACCAGGCTGACTGAGTCACAGAGAAGGTTGCCCTCCGGCGTCTGCACCAGGAAGGCGCGCTGGCCGATCCCAAATGGGGGCTCAGTGCGCACCGACCACACGCCCGATTCCTCCTCCTGCAGCACATTCCGGTGTGTCGCTGCGAGTTCGGCGGCGGTGGTCCACGCTTGTCCGCCGGGGCGCACGTATTGTCGCTCGTCTTCGCAGATGGGACAGTGCGGCGGCGGGTGAACCGCCTGGGGATAACGGACGCCGCAGGTGAGACAAATCCACTGTTGAGAAGTCATCTTCCGAGTCTCCGAATGGTACCGGCCATTGCACGAATGTTTTCAATGCGGCAGTAGGCGGCGAGACTGTTGCCGCTGCTCAGGATGTATGCGCCGCCTGGACCGAGGTCGCGCAGCAGACTCTCAACCTCCGCCTCCACGTCCCGCGGCGTTCCCGAACTGAGAGTGTTCACGTCCACGTTTCCGATCAGGCAGAGACGATTTCCGTACCGGCGTTTGAGCGCGCGAATGTCCATCGCGCCCGGTTCGATGGGGTGGAGTCCGGCGATGCCGAGGTCCACCAGATCGTCCAGCACCGCTGTCAGATTGCCGTCGCTATGGAAGATCCACGGAATGGTGATGCTCTCGGCAACCTTGCGCACATGGGGGAGAATTCGTTCGCGAAACATCTCCGGCGAAAGCAGCAGACCGTTCTTGAAGGCGATATCGTCGGCGGTCCAAACCACATCGAAGTCCATCGAACAGACCTGTTTCATCACCGCCGCGCTCCAGGTCGCATACCGGTGCAGCAGCTCATCCACCAGATCGGGATCGTCGTAAAGGGCCAACGAGAAAAACTCCTGGCCCATCGACAGATACGTGGGCGAGATGCCTAAACGGCAACTCGCGCAGCAGGCGAAGTCTTCCGACTGGTCGAGGAATTGGCGCGCCGGCGCGAGAAATTCGGCGCTATCGGGATCCGGCAGTTGCAGAACGTCGAGGTCCGCGCGGCTCTTGATTTTGCCATCTCCATAGAAAGAGAGGTTGCTTTCGCCGAGGTGGCGATCCGCGGCGATCGGAGGACGGAGAACACAGCAGATGTTGTCGCGGCCAAGAGCCCCGCTCACCGCTTTCTCGATTTCCACGGCGTCGCCAGTCGAAACGTCCGGGGCGAGTAATTGGCGAACGATCGCTTCGTCGACGCCCAACTCGCAGTAAGGAACGCGGTCTGGCGTTCCGCCACTCAGGGCACAAAGCACACGCTCGCGGCTGGTCATCGGGATGTCCTTGCCGTGAGTGGGCGTTCCTGAGCGTCCTGGGCGGGGGGTGGTTCCGCGCGTGGAAGGTCGATTGTGAACACCGATCCGCGGCCGGGCTGACTATGGGCAGTGAGACGCCCACCGTGGACCCGGACGTTCCATTCAGCGATGGACAGTCCCAGGCCGGCTCCCCCGGACTCGCGCGAACGGCCTTCCTCGACACGATAGAACCGGTCGAAAACGCGATTTAATTCGTTCTGCGGAATTCCCGTTCCGGTGTCCTCCACATCGAGGTATAGCCGGGCGTCGCCCTCACGTACTCTTACAGTGATAACTCCACCGGCGGGAGTGTGTTTGATGGCATTGTCGATGATGTTGACGAGGGCCTGACGGATCAGCAGCCAGTCGCCGAAGATCGTGGGATCGCCGCCGGGCTCCATCCGCAACCGCAGATCCTTCTCTTCCAGAAGAGCTTCGAAGAGAGAAACGGAACTGCGGACGATCTCAGTGGCTGAGATGAGTGAACGGTTCAAGCGGATCTGTCCAGCGTCAGCCCGGGCGATCGTTAGGAGGCTATCGACCAGGTGTGTGAGCTTGTTCACTTCTTCGAGCATGCTGCCAATGATGTCTCTGTAACCGGCGGCCGTCGATTCCTTCTGGAGCCCGACTTCGCCTACGCTGCGGATGACCGCCAGGGGCGTCCGCAACTCATGCGATGCGTCGGAAGTGAAGCGCTTGAGCCGCTCGAAGGATTGCTCCAGGCGCGTCAATACGGTGTTGAATACGCGCGACAGGTCAGCCAGTTCGCCATCGGAAGCGTTTACCGCCAGGCGCTCGTGGAGGCGGTCGCTGGTGATCTCTTCAGCCTGGCGGGCGATCTCCTGGATCGGCTTCAGAAATCGCGAAGCCAACAGGTAGCCACCGATCCCGGTAAGGATGAGGATGAGCGGTAAGGGTAGTAGCAGTGCGGCGAAGTTCGACCGGAATTGGCTGTGCAGGGGGGTCTCGCTAAAGGCCACGCGGATAATCGTCATCCGCCCGTCGACCGCGTGGCGGCGGCTGACTAGTTGGACCTTCAGACCATCGGCGAGCGTGAATTCGCGGGGGGAATAGCCGCCCTCGCCTTCGCGAGGCAGCAGCGTATCACCCAGCGAACGCCGCCCCAGCAGATCGTTTCTGAGCAGCACTTCACCACTTGCGGAGCGCACTTCCAGGAGCCGTTCGAGAACCTGCTTGGATTCGGGGTGATTGTGATAGTCGTCCCGCAGCATCAGCCTTCCCTGTGCGTTGAAGTGCAGCAGGCCTTCCACGGTTTCGAGGTCCTGGATTGCGTGCCGGACCAGTTGGCGCCGGAGATCCTGAAGCAGAAAGAACGAGGCCGTCAGCGAGTAGAGGAGGAGGACCAAGGCAAGTGAGGCTACGAACGATAGCGTGAGCCGAGTGCGGATGTGGCCAAGTCTGATGGGGGTCAAGGATTTTCCTCGCGCAGGGTGAATCCGACACCGCGGACGGTGTGCAGCAGTTTGCCGGAGAAACCCTCGTCGATCTTGCGTCGCAAGCGGGCGATGTGGACGTCGATCACATTGTCGATGGGCGTGGCGCGTGCCGTCTCTTTCCATACATCGCGCGTCAACATCTCACGGGAGACGACCGAACCCTGGTTCCGGAACAGATATTCGAGCAGATCGTACTCGCGGGCCGTGAGGTCGATGGGGATACCGGCACGCGACACAGAATGCGCATTCGCATCGAGGACCAGATCTCCCAGGCTCAGGCGTCCGGGCTTCTCCGGCGTGCCCCGGCGGAGAAGGGCTCGCAATCTCGCGAGCAACTCAGGAAACGCGAAGGGCTTGACCAGATAATCGTCGGCTCCTGTGTCGAGACCTTTGACGCGGTCCTCGACCGAATCGCGCGCAGTGAGCAGCAGAACCGGAATGCGGATTCCGTTCTTCCGGAGGCGTCCAAGGACTTCAAGGCCGCTCCGGCCCGGCAGCATGACATCGAGCACGGCGAGGTCGAAGTGCTCGGAGTAGATGAGGAAGAATCCTTCCTCGCCGGTCTTGGCTACCGACACCGCATATCCCTCCTGCTGGAGACCCTCCTGCAGAGCGGCAGAGAGCTTGGGTTCGTCTTCGACCAGGAGGATGCGCACGGATTCCTTCGTATACCGCGCGCTGCTGGCCGCGGGCAACTGAAGAATCTCTGACGGGCGCGTCATGCAATCTTCAGGCATTCTTCAGTGGCGCACTGCCGGGTTAAGACCGTACAAGGGAATGAAGTTCGGTTTGCGGATGCTACCCACAGGACTGGCAAAGAAAGTCACGATACACCTCAACGAGGATACAGCGGCGAAGCTCGATTTCCTCTATACCGAGATTTTCTCATTCCTCTACAAACGTGGTGTTGCCGGGGCCAGCCTGTTGCGGCCAGCGGCTGGGTTCGGGTCGCACCACAGGCTTCACCTCGGCGATCACGGTTACCTGGCCGCGGAGCATATGCCCGTCCGGATTGAGTTCATTGAATCGCCCGAGCGCGTAGACGCGCTGATGCCCGCATTGTGCGAACTGCTTTCCGACGGGCTGATTGAGGCGCACGACACGATTGTGTACAAATCCGCGGTCTCATCCGCGCCGGAACCGGGGACTCCCGCCTGATGCGCCGGTGGGCGGCCATGGCGATGCTCGTAGTTTCCGTGCGGAACGCCGCGCCGCAGGACAGGCGTGTGATCACGATCGACGAAGCCGAGGCGCTTGCGGTTCACCGTCATCCGCGGATCGCGGCGGCGGGATTCGGCGCGCAGGCGGCCGCCAGCGCCATCAAACAGGCGAGCGCAGCGTTCCGCCCGCTCGTGAGTGCGAGTGTCACCACCGCCGGCGCGGACCGCGACACCGCAATCGCCGCTGGGACTTTGCAGACTTCCGGCCTGGCCAGCCGGGCGGCGACCGGCATCGGTTTGAGCCAGCTAATCACCGATTTCGGAAGGACGTCGAACTTGACGGACGCCGCCCGCAGGCGGGCCGATGCGCAGAAAAGCAACATCGCGCAGACGCGGGCGGAGGTGCTGCTGCAGGTAAAGCTGGCCTACTACTCCGTGCTCGCGAGCGATGCCTCGCTGAAAGTGGCGCGGGCCAGGGTGCAGATGCAGGACGTGACATTGCGGCAGGTGCGCGCTCTGGCGGAAAGCAAACTCAAATCGACCTTGGACGTGAGTTTCGCTGAGGTCGCCCTGTCGGAAGCGCAAATGGCGCTCTATCAGGCGGAGAACGCAGCCACGGCCAGCCGGGCTCAACTGGCATCCGCGATGGGCCAGGAGGATGACATCGACTTCCAGGTTGTGGACATGGCGCTGCCGCCGAGGCCTGATGACGGCGTGCAGGTGATGATCGCCCAGGCGATCAGGAACCGTCCGGACTTGGCGGCGGCGCGGCTTGGCGAGGATGCCGCGCAACGCTTCGCCGCCGCCGAGAAGCGCCTCCGCTACCCGGCCATCAGCGCGATCGCTGTCCTCGGCGCGGTACCGGTCCACCAGAACAACATGTCCGGCCAGTACAGCTCTGCAGGCTTGAATATCTCGATTCCGTTTCTGAATGGCGGAGCTCTCAAGGCGCGTTGGGCGGAAGCCGAATTTCGTGCGCAAGGCGCCGGGAAAGAGGCTGAGGCTCTCCGCGTCCAGATTGCGGCCAGCGTGCGGCTGGCGAACTTGGAGGTCGACACGGCCTGGCGGCGGCTCGACGTTACGGCGAGGCTCGTCAACCAGACGTCCACCGCGTTGCGCCTTGCCAGTACCCGCTACGAACTGGGCCTGAGCGGGATCCTGGAACTCACTCAAGCGCAATTGGCACAGACCTCGGCGCAGATCGCGGCGGCCAATGCGAAGTACGACTATCTGTCAAGAACAGCCGGCCTGAGTTATGCGATAGGAGATCTGCGTTGAGAGTTGAATGGCGATTTCTGCTGGCTGGCGCGACGATTCTGTTTGCCGCGACATGGTCATCCTGCTCGCAATCGGAATCTGCGACACCAAGCGTGCAGGCGCAGGACGAGCATCCATCCACGGTGGTGCCCGCGGCCCGCGTGACCCGCTCCACCATCGTGGCCAAGACCGTGCTCACCGCCGAGTTCCAACCCTTCCAGGAAGTGGATGTGATGGCCAAGGTTGCGGGCTACGTGAGGACGATCAACGTCGACTTGGGTGATCGCGTCCGGGACGGGCAGATCCTGGCCGAACTGGAGGTCCCCGAGATGACCGACGAGATCTCGAAAGCCTCTGCCGCTATTGAGCAGAGCAGCGCGGAGGTGGCGGCCGCGCGGGATGAACTGCGGCGGGCCGAGTCCTCGCACGAGATCGCGCACCTTTCTCATTCGCGCCTTCTTCAGGCGAGCCAGCGCGAGCCCGGGCTGATTCCTCAGCAGGAACTGGACGTCGTTCGCTCGCGCGACCTCATTGCGGAGGCGCAACTGGCATCCGCCGCGTCGCGCTTGCGAGTGGATCAGCAGCGCGTAAGCGTGGCCAAAGCCGAGGAGACGCGGTTGAAGACGATGCGCAACTATGTCACCATCTCGGCGCCATTCGCTGGAACGGTCACTCGCCGGTACGCCAACCTCGGGTCGATGATCCAGGCCGGGATTGCTTCGCAGTCGCAGGCGATGCCGCTCGTCCGGCTGTCGCAACTCAGCACTCTCCGGTTGAGCGTCCCCGTGCCGGAATCGCTGGTGCCTTCGATTCAAACAGGACGCACGGTTGAGGTTCGCGTGAAGTCGATGGATCGCAACTTCTCCGGGCGGATTGCGCGCATGGCGTCGCGCGTAGACACGGCGACGCGCACGATGGTGGCCGAAGTGGATGTTCCGAACCCGGGTGGAATTCTGATGCCCGGCATGTATGCCGAGGTCAGTATCCAATCCGCGCAACGCGACATCTTGTCGGTTCCCTTGGAAACCTTGGACCGCGCCGGAACCACGGCCAGGGTGTACCTGATCGATCAGGCTGGGGTGATTCGAGTTGCTCCGGTGCAACTGGGGTTGGAGGATGCGCTCCGGGCGCAGATTCTGTCAGGAGCCGCCGAGAACGATCTGGTGGTTACCGGACGGCGGACAGCACTCAAGGCCGGAGACAAAGTCACGCCCAAAATCCAGTAGACGAACCATGTCCAGATTCGCCATTCGCACTCCCTATTTCATTGTTGTCGCCTGCCTGATCATTGCGATTCTCGGCGTGGTCAGCCTCTCGCGCATGCCCGTCGACATGTTCCCGTCCATTAACATCCCGGTGGTCGTGGTGGCGACGTTTTACTCGGGCATGCCGCCGGAACAGGTCGAAAACAGCATCACCTTCCGGCTCGAGCGATTTCTTACCCTGGGCAGCGGAATTGAACATATTGAGTCGCGATCGCTGACAGGCGTCAGTATTATCAAGGTCTACTTTCATCCTGGGACCGATCCGGATGCGGCCGTCGCCATGATCGGCGGATTGGCGACCGCCGAGATGAGCCGGCTCCCTCCCGGAACCATGCCTCCTGTCGTGCTGAAGTTCGACGCGTCCACTCTTCCGGTCTGCCTGCTGACCCTGGGTGGCGATGGACTTTCGGAGACCCAGCTCAAAGACATCGCGCAGAACGTCATTCGTAACCAGTTGGCCGGCGTTCCCGGCGCTTCCGTTCCTCAGCCGTTCGGAGGACGCGGACGGCAGATGATGCTCTACGCCGACCCCTTCAAGCTGGAAGCCCATCAACTCAGCATCATGGACGTCGTCAGGACGATCGGCGAATCCAATGTGATTCTCCCCGCGGGCGATGTGCAGATCGGCCGGCTCAACTACAACATCTACACCAACAGCATGTTGGGCGGCGTGGCCGATATCAATCGGGTGCCGCTCAAAATGGTGGGGCAGAGTTCGGTTCGCGTGTCCGATATTGGCGAAGCGAAAGACGCGCAGACGCTGCAATACAACGTCGTGCGTGTGAACGGACAGCGCTCTGTCTACCTCCCGATTTTGAAGCAGGGTGGTGACTCCAACACGATCGCCGTCGTGGATGGTATCCGAAACAAGGTGAGCAGGCTCGCCGATATTCCCGATGCTCTGCGCACGGCCGTCGTTTTCGACCAGTCGGAGTTCGTCAAGCGGGCCATCGAGACGCTTCTCCACGAGGGGGCGATCGGGCTGTTTCTGACTTCGTTGATGATTCTGGTCTTTCTCGGGAGCATGCGCGCCACTGTCGCCGTGTTCTTCTCGATTCCCCTGTCCGCACTGGCCACGTTCGTGGCGCTCCAGATCGGCGGCAGCTCGATCAATACGATGGTCTTAGGCGGACTGGCCCTCGCGCTTTCGCGCCTGATCGATAACTCGGTGGTTGTCCTCGAGAACATCTACCGGCATCTGGAAATGGGCGAGCCCCCCGCGGTCGCTGCCGAGCAGGGCGGCCGCGAAGTCGCCCTGCCGGTTCTGGCTGCCACCCTGACCACCGTGGTGGTCTTCTTTCCGGTCACTCTGCTCTATGGCGTCAGCAAGTATTTGTTTTCGTCGCTCGCGCTGGCGGTCGTCCTCTCGCTGTTTGCTTCCTACGCCGTCGCCATGACGGTGGTTCCGTTGTTCTGCGCACGCTACCTGAAAGGCGCCGGGACCCACGCGCACGGCTCGGGCGGCACCGGTATTGGCGGGCGCTTCAACAACGCCTTCAACCGGCTATTCGACCGTTTTCTCGACCGGTACCAGCGGGTGGTTACCCGGTCGGTCGCGCATCCCTTCGCTACGCTCGCCGGCTTCGCCGCTCTCTTCGTCGCGAGCCTCCTGATCGTGCCCATGCTCGGTCTCGCCTTTTTCCCCGTAACCGATGCCGGGCAGTTCGTGATTCGCGTGAAAGCGCCCAGCGGAACCCGGCTCGAAGAGACTGAAAACGAGATCAGGATGCTGGAGGCGCTGGTACGGAAGATCATTCCTCAGGACGATCTCGGAATGGTTGTTTCCAATATCGGAGTGGACCCGGGGTTTTCGTCCATCTTCACCAGTAACTCAGCCATGCATACGGCCACCGTGCAGGTGGCCCTGACCCAAGGACATCGCGGGGGCAGTTATGACTACATCGCACGCGTTAAAGAAGCGATGCGGAAGGAATTGCCTCAACTGACTCCTTACTTCGGCTCCGGTAGCCTCGTGGAGTCGACATTGAACATGGGCCTGGCGGCGCCCATCGACGTCCAGATTGCCGGAACCAATCTCCAGGGCAATTACGGCCTGGCGCTCGAACTGATGCGCGGCATCCGTCAGATTCCGGGAGTGGCGGACGTGTTTATTCCGCAGGATCTCGATCAGCCTGCCTTGAAACTCGACATCGACCGCGTGCGCGCGCGCGAACTGGGACTCAGCCAGCGCGAAGTGGTTCAGAACGTGATCACGGCGTTGACCTCAAACCAGATGATTGCGCCGAGCTTGTGGATCGATCCCCGAAATGGAAACCCCTACTACCTCGCGGTCCAGTACCCCGAGAAGTTCGTCAAGGACATTGGCGACCTGCGCGCGATTCCGCTGCGCGGAGCTACAGCCCTCCAGCCGACGCGATTGGACATGATTAGTAGCATTCAGCCCGGGTTGGGGCCAACGGAGGTGAACCACTATCAGATTCGGCGGACGATCGACGTGCTCGTGCGGCCTCTCGGCGAGGACTTGAGCGTGGTTGCCAAAGAGATCGAAGGTCTCATTGCCAAGTTGACGATTCCAAAGGGAGTGGAGATCACGCTTCGCGGAATGGTGCAAAGCATGCGCGAATCGTTCAGGAGTTTCGCCGTCGGGCTGCTGCTTTCCGTGCTGCTCCTCTACCTGATTCTCGTTGCGCAGTTCCGTTCCTTCATCGATCCGTTCATCATCCTCCTGGCCCTGCCCCCGGCCATCACCGGAGTCTTACTCACGCTCTGGCTCACCGGCACTACGTTGAATGTGATGTCGCTGATGGGCATCGTCATGCTCGCCGGCGTCGCGATGTCGAACAGTATTCTGATCGTCGAGTTTGCTCACCATTTGTTGAAGGATGGGACTGCGCTTGAGGTTGCCGTAGTCAGGGCATGCCGGGTTCGTCTGCGGCCCGTCCTGATGACCTCGCTCGCCACCATCATTGGGCTCATGCCCATGGCCATGAAACTCGGCGAAGGCAGCGAGGCCTACGCTCCCCTCGCCCGCGCTCTCATCGGCGGACTTGCCGTATCCGTGATCTTCACCATCTTTCTGGTCCCTGCCGGATTCTCTGTCGCCTATTCGAACAGGCGCATTATCGAGGAGCAACTATGAGCATCGGTGTCGGGCGGCGCGAAGTCATTCGCACCCTCGCTGGTATCGGATCGTGGTTCGCCAGTCCTCTTTCCGCGGCACCCGATTTCCATACCGCGGGGACTCAGGTTTTGATCCCCTTCACGGCGGTTGACAAACACGATCATCTCGTCGACGGCTTGGCGGCGCAGGACTTTCGCCTGCTCATCGATGGAAAGGAACAGAGCGCCGACTTCTTCGCCATGGAAGATGGTCCAGTCTCTCTGATGTTGGTGCTGGACGCCAGCGGAAGCATGAACAGGACTGTCACTCCTGTCCAGGACGCCGTGAGAAGAATCCTCCGCTCTTCCGATTCCAATGACGAGTTTGCCGTCATCGAGTTCAGCGATCAAATCCGGTTGACAGTCGACTTTACCCGGCTTGAGAGCCGCGTCGAGAGCAGAGTCCGGGAGATGGCGCACGCGGGGTCCACATCGTTTTCCGGCGCGATTCTCGTGGCCCTTCGCGAGATGAATCGGGTTCGGCAGCGAAGGCGGGCCCTGATCGTCGTTTCCGACGGCCGTGACAATCATAGCCGCCATGTGCGAAGCGAAGTGATCCAGACCGCCGTCGAGAGCGACGTGCGGATATATGCGATCGAACTCTATCCTCCGATGGGTGAGGCGTTTGTGTCGCCAACGTTGCTCGAGATGCTCGCCCGGTCGACCGGTGGCCGGTATTTGCCCACGATGGCCCGGAAACAGATCCCTGAACTGATCGATCGAATTGACATCCACCGCAACTATGTCCTCGGCTTCACGCCTCCAGTGAATCACCGGGACGGCCGAAATCACTCCGTCGACCTGCGCCTCAGGAAAAGGTCTGGCATTCCGCCGGCCCGGCTCTTCTGGAAAGAGCGATACCGGGTTCCGGCTACCCATTAGAATCCGCATCGATCGAAGCAGGGCCACAGCGACAGCCTCTTCTCGTGCCGGCCAATCGAAATCCCCGGCGGGCTGGACGCTACGATGAGAAGGTCCGGTACTCGTCGTTATGCGAACGTTCCTGCTTCGATTGCCTCGTTGGCTGCGCATCGCCGCTGCTGTCGTGCTTGCGCTCCTCGCCGTGGTGCTGCTGGTCGCGGGTTCCGTCTGGATCTACTTCAATCCCTCAGTCCAGCGGACCGACGGTGTCGTCTATGGGACCCGGCGCGGGCTACCCCTGACGATGGATGTGCTGCGGCCCGCCAAGCCGAACGGCCGTGGAATTGCTCTCCTGGTGAGCGGCGGCTGGAAATCCAAACGCGCCGGGGAGACCCCGGTGTGGCTGGTCGGTCCCGTTCTTCGGGCCGGCTACACGGTCTTTGCCGTGTGCCACATCTCGCAGCCCAAATCCACCGTGATGGAGATTGTCGAGGACATGCACCGCTCCATCCGGTTCATCCGCCATCATGCCCGGAAGTACGCGATCGACCCGAACCGGATCGGCGTCACCGGAGGCAGCGCCGGAGGACACCTGAGTCTGATGCTGGCTACGCGGGGTGGTCCGGGCGATCCCACGGCAGCCGACCAGATCGACCGCGAGTCCAGCGCGGTCCAGGCGGTTGCCATTTTCTATCCGGTCACCGACCTCTTGAACCTCGGACCGTCCACCGAAAACCCGGGTAACGGAGGACCTCCTCGCAGCTTTCGGAAGGCGTTTGACGCCGAGACGATCAGCCTGGAGCAGTGGCGCGTGGTCGGGCACGATACCTCGCCCCTCTACTTTGTGAGTCCGCGGATGCCGCCGGTGCTCATCTATCACGGCGATGCCGATACGTTGGTGCCGCTCGAGCAGTCCCAGCGATTCCAGGCCCGCGCCCGCGAACTCTCGCTCGAGGTCCGCTTACAGGTGCATCAGGGCGGCAAACACGGCTGGCCCACCATGCTCCTTGACGAGTTTGATTTCGTCGACTGGTTCCATCGTCACCTCAGGTAGGCCGGTTCTTACCATCTCGACCTGGTTACCGGCCCACCGCGCTAATATCTAGCCATGCCCCAACCCTCAATTACGCGCTCCGCCGATACGACGCTGGTCGTCATCGACATCCAGGAGCGTCTTGCCGCGGTGATGCCGGACCGCGATGCCGTCATCCGCAAAGCCGGCATCCTGGTCGAGGCCGCCACCCGGCTGGGTGTTCCGGTCATCGTGACGGAGCAGTATCCCAAAGGGCTCGGCCCCACGGTTCCCGAGATCGCCGCCAACCTTCCGGCCGGCGCGGTGCGCATCGAGAAGACCGCGTTCTCCGCCTGCGACTCATTGCTTTTGACCCGGTCGCAGGTGGTGATCGCCGGGATGGAAGCCCACGTGTGCGTGCTGCAGACCGCCCTGGAACTGGTCGCCGCGGGGCGAGAAGTCTTCGTCGTGGCCGATGCCGTCTGCTCGCGCACCCACGTGAACTCCGCCAATGCTCTTACACGGTTGCAGATGGCCGGCGTCATCGTCACCAATACCGAATCGGTTGTTTTCGAGTGGCTGCGCGACGCCAACCATCAGCACTTTCGCGATCTCTCCAAGCTGATCCGCTAGCCGGTTCTCGGTACAATGAGGGATCCAACATGTTTCGATTGCTGGGCCTAACCGCTCTGGCGGCCACTCTTGCCCTCGCGGCTGAACCGGACATCCCGCAATCTGTCCAGCCCCTTCTCGACACGAATTGTGCCACCTGCCATAGTGCCAAGTCGCGAACCAGCGGTTTCTCGGTGGCCACCGCCGCTGAGGTAATGCAAGGCGGCAATAAATTCGGCCGAGCCGTCGTCCCAGGCCATCCTGAGCAAAGCGTTCTCGTGAAGATCCTCAAGGGCGAACTGCAACCGAAAATGCCCTTCGGCAAAGCCCACAGCCCGGCTCACATTGCGATCATCGAAAACTGGATCAAGACGATGCCAGCCGCTGCCGCGCCCGCCGCTCAGCAATGGCGCTGGCCGTACGAAAAACCGGTTCGCCACGCTCCCCCGGCGCTGCAAAACGAAGCCTGGGTCCGCAACCCAATTGACCGGTTCATCGGCGCGCGGCTCGAAAAGGCTGGCCTCTCAGCCGCCCCCGAGGCTGCTAGGCGCACACTGGTGCGCCGCGTCTATTTCGACCTCATTGGCCTTCCTCCTTCCCCGCCGGAAGTCGAGGCTTTTGTCAACGACACCTCCCCACAGGCTTACGAGAATCTCATTGAGCGCCTTCTGGCCGACCCTCGCTACGGCGAACGCTGGGGACGCCACTGGCTCGACCTCGTGCGGTACGGAGAAACGTCCGGGCTTGAGGGCGACGGCGCAATCGGGAACGCCTGGCGCTATCGCGACTGGGTGATCCAGGCCTTCAACAACGACCTGCCCTACGACCAGTTCGTCATTCAACAATTGGGTGGCGCCGACGAGCACAGCAAGACGCGCAACAACTATCAGCCGAATGTCCAGGGGCACGTGCCGCTGGGG
>JAEUQD010000678.1 GCA_016789925.1 Bryobacterales bacterium
TTCGACCGCAAACGCGGCATGGTCGCCCTGCTTGACCCCCTCGTCACCAAGCCCACCTGGACCGCCGTCCTCTTCGACCATCCCGGCATGGCCGAGGCCATGCACGGGCTCTTTGAAGATTGCTGGCGCCGCGCCCAGGAATTGGGTTGACGGTCTTTCATTTAAAGTTGCATAATATTTACATATTATGTCCGCTACTCCCACTCTTTCTATCTACGATCAACTCGGCGGCGCCGCCGCCGTCGATGCCGCCGTCGATATCTTCTACCGCAAAGTCCTTTCCGACGACCGCATCAGCCGTTTCTTTGACGGTGTCGACATGGACCACCAGATCGCCAAGCAGAAGGCCTTCCTCACGATGGTCTTCGGTGGCCCCGTCGCCTACACCGGAAAAGACATGCGCACCGGCCATGCCCACCTCGTCGAACGCGGCCTCAACGACTCCCACGTCGACGCCGTCATCGAACTCTTGGGTCAAACCCTGGCCGAACTCAACGTTCCCGCCGAGATCATTGCCAAAGTGGCGGCCATCGCCGAATCTGTTCGCGCGGACGTCCTGAACCGCTAATGGCGGCCATCGAATTCGAGGGCCGTTCCGTCGCCTTGCGCGAAGGCGAAACGGTCCTCGATGCTCTCCTCAGAAACGACGAACCTGTCGCGCATTCCTGTAAGGCCGGTAGTTGCGGCTCGTGCCTGCTGCGCGCCGCCGCCGGCGTCGTTCCCGCCCGTGCCCAATCCGGCCTCAAGGACTCCTGGAAAGCCCAGGGATACTTCCTCGCCTGTGTCTGCCGCCCGGAGTCGGACCTCAAAGTGACCCGCGTCGGCGCGGACGCCCAACTCGGCGCGACCATCACCGCCCTCCACCGGCTCAGTGACAACGTCATGCAGGTCCGTTTGCACTGCGACTCCCCCATGGCCTTCCGCGCCGGCCAGTATGTTTCCGTCATTCGCGAGGGTGGACTCTCCCGCAGCTATTCCATCGCCAGCCTCCCCGATCACGGCGACCTCGAACTCCACGTCCGCCGCATTGCCGCCGGCCGCATGAGCGGCTGGTTTCACGATCAGGCGAAGGTCGGCGACCGCGTCTCCGTCCTCGGACCTTCCGGCGAGTGCTTCTATGTCCCCGGCCGCGAGGACCAACCGCTCCTCCTCGTTGGCACCGGCACCGGCCTGGCCCCGCTCTACGGCATCCTCCGCGACGCTCTGCGTCATAACCACCGTGGCCCCGTCCATCTGTTTCATGGCGCCGTTCACCCCCGCGGCCTGTACCTCGTCGACGAACTGCGCCACTTGGCCGCCGTTCATCCTCACGTCGAATATACGGCTACGGTCCTGCAGGGCGGCGACGGCGGCGAAGTCGAGGTGGGCGCCATCGACCACGTCGTGCTCAACCGCTTCCCCAAGCTCACCGGCTTCCGCGGCTTCGTCTGTGGCGACCCCAGTCTCGTCCAGACTCTCAAGAAGAAGCTCTTTCTCTCCGGCATGGCCTCCCGCGACATCTATGCCGACGCCTTTGTCCCCTCCGCGGTGTAGCATCCTAGCGCACAGGGCCGCGAAGCAGGCTCCGTTGTGCGCGTGTATTTTCGAAGCCCACAGGGCCGCGAAGCGAGCTCCGTTGTGCGCGTGTATTTTCGAAGCCCACAGGGCCGCGAAGCGAGCTCCGTTGTGCGCGTGTATCTTGGTAGAAGTGTTTGCGCATCCGCTCCCTCACGGTCGGGCTCTGCTTCCGAGCGTTAGCAAGCGGTCTTCCGCAAGCACTTTTGACGTTGTGTTCTTCCTGCCGCCTACGCACTGCGCGGAATGGGAACGACATCGTAGAGTACGGACTATTGGTCATGCAATTGAGCCTTCATGCCGACTACGCCCTCCGCGTCCTGATCTACGTGGGAACACGCCCCCAGGCGACCGTCCGCACGCAGGATATCAGCGATGCCTACGGCATCTCGAAGCATCACCTGGTCCGCGTCGTTCAGACCCTCGGCCAGCACGGGTATCTCCAGGTCCACCCCGGCCGCTCCGGCGGTATCGCCCTGGCCCGTCCCCCCGCCGAAATCCGGTTAGGCCAGGTCGTCCGTCACGCCGAACCAAACCTCCGCCTCGTCGAATGCTTCGACCGCGAGACCAACACCTGCCCCATCGCCCCGGCCTGCGGCTTGAAGTCCATGCTCAGCGACGCCCTCGAGTCGTTCCTGACCGCACTGGACCGCTATACCCTCGCCGACGTCCTCACCTCCGCCGCCCAACCCCGCCTCGAGTCTCTCCTCCGCATCCATCCCACAATGTAGGACCGGCATCCTTGCCTGTCTCCTGACAAGGTGTACTCTGGAACTCTGGAGATTCCCCCGTAAACATGACCAGCCACAGACCCCTCTTTCTCGCCGCGTCGCTCGCCGCCGCTGCTTCCCTTGCCTTCGCCATCGAAGTCGCCCCGCCCGCCGAGCAGATTGCCTCGTCCCTGCTCGCCGCCCCCACCGAACGCCGCGCCGGCGCTACCGTGCTCGGCTACAACGAGAAGGGCGAAGTGGTCACCCTCCGGAAGGGCACCAACGACCTCATTTGTCTTGCCGACGACCCCGCCGTCAAGGGCATCAGCGTCGCCTGCTATCACAAGGACCTCGAACCCTTCATGGCCCGCGGCCGCGAACTGGCCGCCAAGTATCAGGGCAAGGAACGCCACGAACAGCGCTGGAAGGAAGTCGATGAGGGCAAAGTGAAAATGCCTCGCGAACCCCGCATGCTCTACGTCCTCACCGGCTCCAGCTTCGACGCCGCCAAGGGCGAGATGGTCGACTCCTACCTCCGCTGGGTCGTCTACACTCCTTACGCAACCCCGGAATCCACCGGTCTGTCCACCAAGTCCGGCACCGCCCCCTGGCTCATGTACCCCGGCACCGCCGGCGCCCACATCATGATCAGCCCGCCCAAGGAAAAGAAGTAAAGTTCGGCGGATTCGATAAAGGGTCAACATGGGCTACACAAACCGCTACAAAAAAGACGGCTGCACCTCCCACAAGGATGTTGATTTCGGCAAGATCCAGACAATTGCCCTGGTCACTGTCCCCATCATGGTCAAGTCCTCCTTCCAGCAGAAACTGGCTGCTGCCGAGAAGGCCAAGAAGAGCTTTGACGTTACCGTCGATGTCGATACCGCGGCCGGCAAGGCGCGCATCGTCGTCAAGAAGGCCGAACCGAGCGACATCGTCATCGAATGGACCGATCGCACGGGCAAGAAAGCCGACGCCAAGAAGGCCGTCCTCAAGGTCAAAGCCGCTCTCACCTCCTTCGCCATCACCAACAACCAGTGGGTTACCGAAATCACCAAGGTGAAGCAGAAGGTCGGCATCATCAAGGACGAGATCAAGGTCATCGAATCCACTGCGGCCAGTGGCGGCGGCGACGCCATTGCTCTCGTCAAGCGGATTCGCACCGCCGAGGAGGGCCTGAAAAGCGCCTGCACCGAGGGCCACAAGGTCTTTCGCGAGCACGACACGTGGTACTTGAACGGTCCGCGCAAGGGCGTCGCCCCGTTGCTGAAGGCGCAGAATGCGGAAGAGAAGGACCTGGAGAAGGCCGACGCCGAAGAGTTGAGCAAGGCCCTCCACGCCATGTCCGTCATCGCCGGACAGGTCAAAACCATTCGCGACAACGATATCCTGCTCGCCGCCCAAGCCCTCGACGCCCGCCTCAAGAACATCGAGGCCAAACTCACCAAGACTACCCAGGGTGCCCTGGTCGAAGTCCGCAAAAATGTCGCCGCCGAGGCCGTCAAGATCAGGGAACTCGTCGGTAAGGCATTCGCCGAGGTCAAGGCCGAAAAGTCCCAGAACCTCATGGACAGTCTCAAGGATCCCAACAGCGCTCCCTACAAGCGGCTGGCCTCGAACCCGCAGTTCATCGCCACCGAAGTCGAGTCCAATAAAGTCAGGCTTGGCATTATTCCGAAGTACATCGAAATGGTCACCAAACAGTGCGTCCGTACCATGAAGGGCATCCCCCAGGAAATGATCATGGACCCCCAAATCGTCAATCTCGCCAAGCAGTTGGACGAACTGGACAAGGAAAACAAGCGCAACATGGCTTCCGCCAAGCTGGTCTTGGAGAACTGCAACAAGGCGCTCGACCTGTTCGCGAAGTCCTTGAAGTAACTCCGGTTACTTGTGCGGCGCGTGCCCCGCCGCGGGCGCCGCCGCCTTGCCCCCAAACGTCGCGTACACCTCATCCACCAGCGCCTGGTCTACCGCCGTCTGCTTGTCGGCGATCCGTAACTCCCGGTACTCCTTATCGGTGTGCTTGATCTTATGTTCCGCCGTCTCTACTACCGACGCCGTGTGCGCATACGTCGCCCCGATGATTCCCACCGCGAGCGCCCCTAACCCCAGCGAGCAAAACCACGCCAGCCGTAACTTCAGCAGCAAAGCCACCGACGCAATCACAATCCCGATCTCCGCCGCCAGCATCGCCCACTCATAATGCTCCTGGCTCTCCACGTGCCCTTCAATCTTCGGATCGTACGCCTCCACCCATTCTTTCGCCGCCGCCGATTCTTTGTAGTACCGGTCCACCGTCTGCGCCATCACCACCACATCGTTCCGCTTGGCCGCGTCCAGCGCCGCCGGGTTCGCCAGCGCGGCGTACACCTGCCGCAAACTCAACACCGCTTGCCGGTGCTTGATGTCCTGAGCCTGGTATTTCGCGTGCGCGCTCTGCTGCTCTACCAGCGCCTTCACCAGTTCCGTCCGCTCCCCACCCACCTTCGCGCTCGCGAATGCCAGCACCACCCCCAGCACCGCCATCGTCACCCCGACATACGTCGAAAACCGCGATACCCCTTCTTCGTGCCCATGGCTCCCCGCATGCGCCGCATGCCCCATATGTTCCAAAGTCTCTTTTGCTTTTGCCATGTCCCTGATTTTTGATACAGTACCGGGTCTCCCTGCCTGGAGTCAACAGATAACCCAACAACTTCACTCGCCTCCGAACCTTGATCCATAGCCGCGGCCGCGAGGGTCTGCTCGCACTCCGTAATCGAGCCGCTCGCGCTCTTTGCGTCCTTAGCGTCTTTGCGAGAGTCAAAAATTGAGCTGCTGCTCATTCCTCAAACGCCTGCGCTAGACTGATGGACGCGATGCCCCCGGCCACCCCCCATCGAAGCGGCCCACCCGTTCGTCTCCTGGCCGCCTTCGCCCGCACCCTCTGCGCGATCCTGCTCGTCATGCCCCTGCCGGCACAGCGCGGCCGCTATGCTCCCCCCGCCGCTGTCGAGTGCGACCGCAACAATCTCACTTCTTATATTGGACAGGTGATCCGATACACCCGAAAGGAGGGCCGGATCCGCCTAGCCATCAAGACCGACGAGGACACCGAAGAGACCGTCTCCTTCCAGCCTGGCGACAAGGTACTCATCGATGCCCGCGAAATGAAGCCCGAAGATTGGAAGAAAGTGGAGGAGCAGCCGGGAAAACTGAAGCCAGGAATGCGCGCGATCGCCTGGGTGTGCCGGGGAGGCCGGCCCGTCCTGGACTGGCGGCCTCCCCAACCGTAGCTGGCGTTATTTCCCGAACCGGTAGTTCGTATACATTGTGTCCATGCGCGTGTCCTGACCTGTGCTGAACTGAAACATGCAGAAGTCGTCCGTGTAGTCCATGAAGTTAGTAATCGGATCCGCTCCAGTCGCGCGCGGACACGAGTCACGCCCCGTAGGACAACCGTAGGCGGCCGACTTCTCCGCCGGCGTGTCGGAGACGTAGTCTCCTTGGCCGTTGCAGCCGCCCTGGAACGTGTGATACAGGCCCATCCAATGGCCTACTTCATGCGTCGCCGTATCGCCCTCGTTGTAGGGGGTCGCTGTTCCGCCCGGCAAGGAAGAGAAGAGGATGACGACCCCGTCCTGGCTGGGATTGCGGGCGTAGGAGGAAGGGAACGTCGCCCAGCCCAGCAAGCCACCCCCAGGGTTGCTGGAATAAATGTTCAAATCGTCGGCCGAGCCTTGCCGGAGCGCCGCCTTCATCTGTGCCTCGGCTTGTGAGCCCGGTCCGGCCGTGTACCACGTCGAATTTGTCGTCCTGTCTGTCCAGACAAGATTGAAGGACCACCCCGTTGAAGCAAACGCCGCATTCAGGACATTCATCTGAGCCGCGATCTGTGTGTCTGGGATGTCGCCGTTCGCGATGCCCGAACCTTTGTTGATCACATGCCAGTAGACCGGGATAACCCCCCCAGTCACATTCGCGGTGACGCCCGGCGTGCTCTTGTTTCCCGCATTGCCGCCACCGGCCAGCGCAGCCTTGAGCAGCCCCTCCATCTCTTCCGCTTCCTCCTCGGTTGGGCGCTTCGTCGAACACCGGCCATGCTCGATGAAATCGGCTTTACTCGCCCACGTGTGCCCGTTGATCGTGAACGGGAGATGATCGTCGGATTGACCTTGCGCAGCCAACGGCGCAACCAGAAAGCCACTCAAACCCAAAGTGGCCAGAACCGCAGCTGGCAGAGATACGTTCTTCAGCATTTTGTTAACCTCCGAAAATGGGAATCCCAGACGGGATGCCCGGAAGTATATCAAAGTGCCTGTCGCCTCCCCAACAAGCGTGCATAGACGTACCGGTACCCGTCGCCACTTCACCGCAACCGCCCCACCATTCGCCCCAAAACCGTCCGCCACAACCGATACCAGCACCGCTCCTCCTCCGAGATCGATCTCGGCTGGGTGCCCAAGTGCCGTTTTCAAACTCCGGCTGGGCGACTGTCGGTAAATATGCAGAACCAGTCCTAACACCAGAAAACCACCAAGACCTCCTGTGTGTCGCGCACCCATCGGCACCATCGGTACTCCTACCGGTACACCGGTACTCCTACCCTTGACAACCTCCTTGGGGTTATGTGAGACTCGAAATCCAACGAATCACGTGGACAGCCGCCAAGTACGCGCGCGGGTGTGTCACTTGGCTCTAATTCTCAGTGAGGGAGAACTCAGTGCCTGAAAGCCCCAAGCCCCTGTCCGATGCCGACAAAGCGGTGTTGGCCCAACTCGACAAACAACTGAAGAGCTTAAAGGAAAAGGCTTCAAAGCTGAAGCAGACTCTGAATGCAGCCGATGCCAGCGTGGCGGAAACCGACGCGGCGCGCAAGCAACTGAAATAGCCGCAAAGATTATGGCCAAAACAGCATTAATCACCAAAATAACCACGGCGCTCGATCAACTGTTCGACTCCATCGAGAACCTCAGGAATTGCCTCCTAAGAAGCCAGGACCATACGCAAGCCAATCAGATATGCCAGCTTAACTTGAAGAGGGTCTCAGACCTCCTTCTGGAGTTCGATAAGCACGCCAAGACATGGGACGATCAGAATTTCCTCAAGAAGTTGGTCAAGAAAGACGCCAGAGAGAAAGCCAAGAAATCCATTGAATTGGCCAAACAGGAGTTGAAGAATCTCAACCTCCAATACGTAGAGATTTCTAAATTGATCCAGCAACTGAACAAGAACAGGAACTGAGGTTACGGCCGCGCGGATGTTCTGACCGCATTACTGCCCCGTCCAGGTACAACGGCAACAGGTCTTTGATGACGTCGTGAGTCACGTTCAGGAAGGTCTCCTTTGGTCTCTCAGTTCGATCAATCGCAGACGCGCGCGGGGGCCCTTCCTGGCCCTTCTGGTGACGTGCCTTCGCCATTTTCAGGGAAACAGCTCGCCAAACCTGAATCAATGTCAAAAATGACCCGCATTCTGAAACCCGATTCGCCCCCCAAACGCTCACCTTCCCTAGTGTCCCGTTCTGCCTAATGTTTGACAGCCACGGATGAACGCGAACAAACGTTGATGAAATAGAATCAGCCCCATAAATCGGTGTT
>JAEUQD010000685.1 GCA_016789925.1 Bryobacterales bacterium
TTGCGTTCGACAGATTCACGGAATATGATTTGCTGCACCCGAGGAGGGTAAGCAAAGAAATGCGGCGTGTCTGTTTCCTCGTTGCTCTGTTCATGACTGCCTGGGCGGCTGGCGCCTGGCAGGTTTCACCGAAATTCACGGCTGTCGAGCCGGAGACAGGGAAGGCCGGAGCCGAATTTGTCGTCAAGGGAGAGAATCTCACCAAAGACCAGGTGGGCGAGGTTTACCTGACGGACGGTAAGAACGATTCGAAGTGCCAGATCACGGATCAGCAGGCACAGACCATCAAGATAAAGGCGGCGGGCGATGTGAAGCCCGGCCGGTATTCGCTGATGATTCTGACCGGCGACAAGTCACGGTTCATCGAGCAGCCGGTGAAGGTGAATATCGAATAAACCTAGAGCTGTTCGAGCCGGGTCTGGGCGTCGCCGAAACTGTCGAGTGGGATGCCGAAGCGGTCCATGATCGACAGGTATAGGCTGCACAGCTTGCGGTTGTCGTCGCCGGCATCGAGGTAGTTGAGGGTGCGGCCGGTCTTGAGCGCTCCGCCGAGGCCTCCGGCGAGCACGACGGGGAGTCGTGTATTGTCGTGCTTACGGCCGTGCCACATGTTGGAGAGAAACATCAGGCACGAGTTATCGAGTACGGTGCCATCGCCTTCGGGCATGCTGTCGAGCTTGGTGGCGAGATAGGCCAACTGGCTCAGGTGGAAGTGGGAGATGCGTTCGTAGCCTTCCGACAGGTTGTCGTGGGAAGCGGCGTGGTGGCCTTCGCGGACGTTGAGGAACGGATAGTAGAGGGCCGAGAGGTCGCGGGCGAGCAGGAGGGTGGCCACGCGGGTCCGGTCAGTCTGGAAGGCGATGGCGATGATGTCGCACATCAGGCGGGCGTGTTCGCGCAGGTCTTCGGGAAGTCCGTTGGCAGGGCGCTCCATCGAGAAGACGGGACGGTTGCGCTGTTTGGCGAGATCGCCGGCCTGGTCTTTGATGCGGCGCATGCCGTCGACGCGCTTTTCGACTTCGCGCACGCTGGTGAGGTATTCGTCGAGCTTGGCCTTGTCGTTGGAACTGATCTGGCGGGCGAGGGCGGCGGCATCGTCCTTCACGCGGTCGAGGATGCTCATGTTGCGCAGGGTGCCGCGGTTCTCGAAGAGGTTGTCGAAGGCGAGGGAGGGATAGACTTCGTTGGGAACCGGCGAATCCGGGCTCTGCCAGGAAATGTGCGAACTGTAGGCCATCGAGAAGTTGGTCTCGTGGTAGCCGGTCATGGGCTGTTCGCAGGCGAGGACGATGCTCGATTGCCCGGTGTCCTGGCCAATGCGGTTCGCGATCACCTGGTCGATGGTGACACCGGCCTTGATGATGGCGCCCTTCTGGATTTTGGCGCCGGAGAGCAGGCTGCCGGTTTGGGCGGGGTGAATGCCCAAGCCGGTGGCGGGCTTATTGAAAAGTCCTTCGATGACGTTGATTTTCCGCTTGACGGGTTCGAGCGGAGCGAGGGTCCGGCTCAATTTCATGTCCGCGCCGGAGCCTTCCGCGCTCCAGAAATTTTCGTTGATGCCCATCCCCATGAAGAGAACGGCAAACCGCTTTGGAAACGCCGCCGGAGCGGTCTTGGCCCCGAAAGCAGGCAAGGACTGAAGCCACGGCAATGCCATGGTAACTCCCGCGCCGCGAAGAACGGTGCGGCGAGAAACGGAGCGGCGGGCTGGATTGGGCATCTTAGTCACTTTTCTGTTCCTTTGAATCGGTTCTTCGTTTATTGACAAACTGCGGACTGGACACAATGGCTTCCACCAAAGGCGCGAAGCGATAACCATTGGAGCCCAGTACAGATATCATACGCTCAACGAGGGGCTCGTCGGAGAGGAGCAGCGAGCGGCTGAGCGAGTAAGCCAGCAGCTTGCGGCTGAAGTTATCGAGGAAGTCGGTCTGGCGATGTTCGCGGATGTAGGTCTGAACGCCCTCGACGCCGTTGCCGCGGCCGCCCCGAGGGAAGTCGACCTGGGTATCGACGGGCCGGCCGGCGAGGTCCTTCGAGCGGCGTTCGCCAATGGGTCCATAGTTCTCGAAGGCGAGGCCGAAGGAATCGAAGCGGGCGTGGCAGGAGGCGCACGCCGGATTGTCGCGATGCCGGGCAAGCATGTCGCGGAGCGGCAGGTCCGCCTTGGCTTCGTCGCCCGGCAGTTCCGGAACCGAGGGCGGCGGTGGCGGAATGGTTTCGCCGAGCACGCGGCGCACTACCCAGTAGCCCCGCTTGACGGGACTGGTGCGGAGACCGGGCGAGTTCTGGGTCAGGAAGACAGACATCGGTAGCAAACTGCCGCGGCCATAGGGCGTGGCGTCGACGACGCGAGTCCATTCGCCTTCCGGTGGTTCCGGCATGCCGTAGTGCCTGGCCAGAACCGAGTTCACGAAGGTGTGCCGGGCGTAGAGCAGGTCGAGGACGGAACGGTTGTTGCGGACAACGTCTTCGAGGAAGCGGACCGGCTCCTGGAACATCGCTTCGCGCAGATCGTTGTTGAAGCTGGGAAAGCGTTCGCGATCGACGGCGTTGTGTTCTTCGAAGCGGCGGAAATCGAGCCAGTTGCCGGCGAACTCGAGGGCGAGGCCGCGGGCGCGAGGATCGCGGAGCATGCGGCGGGCCTGGGCTACCAACACTTCAGGTTGGCGCAAGCGGCCGGCCTGCGCCTGCTGAAGCAGTTCCTGATCGGGCATGCTCGACCACAGGAAGTAGCTGAGGCGGCTGGCCAGCGCATACTGCGACAGCGGGCGGACGGGCGCGGCGGAGGTCGAGTGGTCGACGAGGTCGATGCGGTAGCAGAAGTTGGGCGACATCAGCACGCTGACAATTGAGTCGCGAACGGCCTCTTCGTGGGTGAGTTGGGATTGTTTGCGGAGCGAGTGGTAATAGGCGAGGATCTTGTCGCGCTCCGGCGCTGACAAAGGTCGGCGATAGGCGCGGGCGGCAAAGGCGAGCAGGGCATCCAGGTGGCGCGGTTCGGCCTCGGAGCGCATGCGCTCGACGGCGCGCAGGGTGGTGTTGACGCGGTGGAAATGGTCTTTGATTGCATCCAGAGAGACCGGATCGTTGTTGGGGTCCTCGTGGAACTTGGCGATGTAGGTATCGCGAAGTTGGAAGACGACGGGTTCGGCGCTCACCTCTTTGTCGGAAGGGCGCACGCTGCCGGACTCGCGGCCCATGCCGGCCACCTCGCCGCTTTGGTTGAAGAAATACTGAACCCAGGTGCGGCCGGTAAAATCCGCGATGAAGTCGAACTCGTCCCAAAGGCGGTCAAGCTCTTCCCTGCCCTTCTCGTCGAGAATGAGTTCGATGAGCGGCGTATCGTCCCGGAAGTAGCCCATGACGTTGTGGTAGCCCGCGCTGAGCAGACGGCCCTTGTCTTCGGAATCGTCCGGGAAGAAACGGCCGCGCTCGCGGATGTAGAAGGCGTCGGGGAAGACGGAGGCGAACTGAGCGAAGGCGGCTTCGTAGCGTTCGCGCTGGCCGTTGGGTATCACCAGGTCCATGTCGCCGGCACGGGCCTTTTGGGCGAGCGCGGCGGCGCGGATGGCGGCTTCCTGGCCGAGGCCGGGATACTTGGGAATCCCGGGAACGACGGGGGGCGGATCGCTGGCCATGCGCAAGGCACTGCGGTCGAAGTCGCGGCGGTGGGCGGCGAAGGCGAAGAGCTTCCAGTTCATCAGCGGCTGCGAGGTAGGCGTCAGCCCTTTTACTTTGGGAGCGGCGAAGTGGCGCGCGGTATGGTTGCGAATGCGGGTGACAAACGCGCCCATCTCAACACAGCCGGCGCGAAGTTGCTCGGGCTGGTTGGCGCCGGGTGCGGGCAGGGCGCGCCACATGGTTTGCAGTTTGGCGATGGGCCCCACGGCATCGGGCGTGAGTTCGAGGATGCGCCAGATCATGGGCAAATACTTGGGGCTGATCTTCGCTTCGGCGGCGATGCCGGCAAGCGTGGCGCGGGGTGTGCCGAGCGCGGCGCGATGCTTGTAGCGCCAGGCAGCCTGGAAGTAGTCGGGATAGCTGGTGGGCTGGCGTTGGTAGAAGTCGACGATGCGCTGGATGGCGTATTTTTCGCGATCGGTCTCGACCAGCATCGGATGGGGAGAGAAGTCGAAGCCGGAGGGCGTGAGCACCATGTGATCGCCCACTTCGCGCGCAGCCTGCAAATACTTATTGAGCAGGGCGGGGGACATCGAGAGCGACTCGCCGGAATTGTCGAAACCGGCGGGATTGGCGGGGTCGACCGGGAACTCGCGAGTGGGGCGCATGTCGACGCCGGTGAGGTCGCGAATGGTGTTGTTGTACTCCGCGTTGCTTAAGCGGCGGGCCAG
>JAEUQD010000712.1 GCA_016789925.1 Bryobacterales bacterium
TCGGCACCTCGCACCACAGCCGAAGTCACCGACCGCCACCGTGCATGCCGACCTGCCGGGAGTTGTGGAATCGTTACGCACGTCCCAACATGTCCTGGAAATGTTTCGTCGGACGCTGCCGGACGGTCGTCCCCGCCGTCGTGGAGCGCCTCGCCAACCGCCTCACCAAGATCGTCTCTGAAGCACTGAAACTTGCGCCACCTGAAAAATAGGCAGAGATTGGCCGGTTAAGTCGGCCAACCACCACAGCAGAGCGTGGGTGTCGAGCAGGACATGCATGCAGCCGTTACCCCCACCCCGCCGTTTCATCCGGGGGCAAGGCCTCGAAGAACTCCGGTCCCACGATCAGCTTGCCCTTCAACGCCCCCGGGACGCGCTTTCCCTTCACCTCGCCGATCGCCACCAGCCGGGCCACCGGCTTCGAGCCCCGGGCGATAATCACCTCTTCTCCCTGAGCCGCCTTCTGAAGCAAGCGGGAAAGGTGGGTCTTGGCCTCGTGAATGGTCACGACACTCGTCTTCATGCCTTAGTCATCTTAACTTAGTTCAACCGTCGAGAATCGTCGCGCCTCCTCGGTGTTACGATGATCGCAGCAGAGTGCCGGGATGACGGCGCACGGGGACGGCATCGCAGTCAACCAGCTCGTAGACACAATCGCCGCCGGCGACATCGCCCAGGTGCGTGCGATCCTCTCAATCCGTCCGGAACTCGCCCGCCTGTCCACAAACAACTTTCAGGTGCTGCACCACGCCGTCCTCCACCGTTCCCCCGAAATCGTCCAGTTGCTGATGGACCTCGGCGCCAACGCCCACGAAGGTGTCTATCCCCATCGTGATGCCACCAGTCCTCTCGCCATCGCCGCCGCGCGCGGCTACGACGAAATTGTCGCCATCATCCAGGCCGCCGAGCAGCGTCAGCGTGAGACCACAACCGGCATCGCCGGCGTCCCGCCCCCGGACGAACTGTTTCACGCGATTGCCTCTGGCCAACCCGAAAAGGCGATCGCGCTGATGGAAAGCCAGCCTTCGCTCATCCAGACCTGCCACCCCGTTCACCGCTGGACTCCCCTGCACCTCGCGGCGATGAAGCTGAACACCGCCATGGCCGCGTGGCTCCTCGATCATGGCGCCAACGTGGCCGCGCGCGGACGCAACGGCCTCACTCCTCTGGACCTCGCGGCTCACTCCTCCTCCCACGCCACTGCCGCCCAGTTCTCCGCCATCGCATCCTTACTCCTCGCACACGGCGCGGAGATCACCGCTCCGGCCGCCGTCGCGCTCGGCGACTCCGCCTGGCTGAGCGCCCGTCATGCCGCCGCTTCGCTGACCAATTCCATCGAAGACACCGGCGGGCTTCTCCGCATCGCGGCCAGCCATAACCGGACAGAGATCCTATCCCTCTTACTGGACTTCGGCTTCGACCCCAACGAGCGCACCCGCTGCGGTGAACCTGGCGGCGACGAGATCGCCTTTACCGCGGGCATGCCGCTTTGGCACTGTGCCGCTTCGGGCAAGCACGACATCGCCGAACTGCTGCTGCGCCACGGCGCTGACCCGAACGCCGCCGTCTACGCCAGCGGCACTCCGCTCTACCAGGCATACGGCCGCCGCGACTGGAAGATGGTGGAACTGCTGCAGCGCCACGGTGGCCGCCCCAACGGCACGCTCGCCGGGCTCTATCGCCAAACCGAATTAGCCAAGGACCTGCTCGCCGGCCGCGCCGACACCGCGATGCCGGATGGAATGTTCGAGGGCAAACCGCTCGCCGAAGAACTCCTCTGGGCCGCGGCCTGCGGCGGCGACCCGGAGATCGTACGGCTGGCTCTGGAACACATCAACTGGCCGCGCGACGACCCACGCTGGTTCGAAATCCTCGAACAACCCCTGCGCTTCTGGAACCACGGTTCGGGCCATTGGGCCGCCCCGCACTGGGACCGCTCCACCTATCTCGACTGCTTTCGCCTCGTCCTCCAACGCGCAAACCCGAACCTCCGTGGAAGAGTGCAGGACCATGCGCAGTCCGGCCTCACCATCTTGCACAGTGTCTGCGCCTCCCGCGACCATCTCACCGCTGACGATCGCGTAGCCTTCGCCACCGCGCTCCTGGATGCCGGTGCCCGCCTCGACCTCCGCGACAACCTGCTCCAAAGCACCCCTCTGGGTTGGGCCTGCCGCTGGTGCCGCACTGAATTGGTTCGGCTCTTCCTCGAACGTGGCGCGGCCCCCGTCGAGCCCGCCGCCGAACCCTGGGCAACCCCCGAAGCCTGGGCGCGCCGGATGGGCCACCATCACCTGCTACCCCTCCTGGGCGCCATCTGAACTTCCTGCGAGTCAGGAGTGATTACGGCGATTCTGTTTGGCGAGAAGCGCGTTGAGCATCTCCTCACGATACCGGAATGTGGTCGCTTTAAGACGTTCCAGCGCGTCCCTCAAATCGAGGAGCCCACGTTCTGCGGCGCGGTCGAGGATGCCAAGCGTACCCATGACCTCAAATCCCTTTTTGAGGGCAATGTTCGCGCCTTTCCGCTCATCAATCAGAAGCATGTCCGCACGAATTGAGAGCGCGAGCAAGATAGCTTCCCGCTCTCCCGCACCCAAGGATTCCAGTTCCCCGTCATCGGTGATGTCCGCCCTGTGAACCTCCACCCAGGAAGGAAGCTCTCCCGCCCAAATGCGCACAGCTTCCGGAGCCTTTGGGTGGAGGAGTTCGCTCCGCACCGCCTCAGGCAGTAGCACCTTTCCAAACAGCGCGGGCAGAACGTCAATCCTCTCGATGGAAAGGAGGTAGAACACCGGACTGGTGTCCGCGACAACGAGCCGCATCACAAGCCGAGCCGCGCAAATCCCGCCCGTTCCCGCTCCAGGTCAGTCATCGAGTATTCGATCCAGATATCGTGAGCCTTCAGAAAACCATCCAGTTCGAAGCTCGTCTCGATGCCGAGCAAACGCTGGAGTTCGGGCTTGCTCAGATGTCCGCTTCGGTACTCGTCTGCGGCCAGGGCTTCCAGCGCCCGCCGCGATAGGTCCCCGCCACCTTCCGTCAAGTGGGCGGCGATATCGTCGGGAATCTGCAACGTCACTTCCACAAGACCACCCTATCGTGCTCCCGGATGCAGCGCAATAGCGGGACTCCCTCCCACTCACATCTCCCTTTACTCCCTCCCTCCGCCGCGCCACACTAAGATCGCCATGTTATTCGCTCGCCGTGACTTTCTTACCGCCGCGGCCGCCTCCCCCTGGGCCCTTCCGCTCAGCGGAATCCGCCGCGAGAACCTCAAAATCACCGACATCCGCGTGACCCTCATGTCCTGCGACCTGAAGGATAAGTCCTGGGTCACCGCGACACAGTTGATCTGGAAGTCGGACGCCGTCCTCGTCGAGGTCTTCACCGACAAAGGCATTGTTGGCATCGGCGAATCGAGCCCCTACGGAGGCCCCGAGTTCCTTAAGAA
>JAEUQD010000796.1 GCA_016789925.1 Bryobacterales bacterium
TGACGATCCAGTACCAGTATGCCATGGAAAATTCCTCCACGGGAAGAGAAATTTAATCGCGGCCCGTCAAGCGGGGTCAGGCATGCATGGCCGTCTCGAACATTTTTGCCAAATCGTCTTCCGTAAAAGGCCGCGGGCAGAGCTTGGTGACGCGGTGCTGGGGGAGCGTGCCTTGAACCAACGCGGGGATGTGATCAGAGGTATAGCCGAGGGCGCGGAGACCGTTCGGGAGGCCGAGATCCTCGATATATCCAAGGATCTGGCCGGCCAGGATGGGACCTGCGTCCGCGGGCGAGCCCCCTTTGGCGCCCAGGATGTGAGCGGCGTGGAGGTGGCGGGTGGTATCGGCGGAGGCTGTGAAGCGGAAAACAGCCGGGGCATTGAGGATCACGGAAACGCCGTGGGGGACCATGGCATGGTCTCTGGGATAGCCATCCATGAAGAAAGTCTTGATCATGCCCGAGACGGGATACGACATCCCATGAGGCAAATGGCAGCCTGCGTTTCCGAAGCCAATGCCCGCGTAGGCGGAAGCGAGCAGGAGCTGTCCGCCGGCTTCGAGGTCGGTCGTATCGGCGACGAAGCGGCGGAGATAGGTGGCTACGAGAGACAAGGCATGCAGCGACCAGACGTCGGAGATGGGATTGGATCCCTGATAGGCGGGCCGGAGGATCGGACGATCAGGGAGCGGACGTTGGTGATAGGGCAGCGCCGTGTAGCTCTCAATGGCATGACACAGGACGTCGAGACCGGCCGAGGCGGCAACCTGTGGGGGTATTCCCTCGAGATTTTCCGGATCGAGCAAGCCGAGGGTGGGCTTCAGGCGGCGGCTGGCAATCCCGGTCTTGGCGTGGAGGGAACTCATATCGAAAATGGCAACCCCGGTTGTCTCAGAGCCTGTCCCGGCCGTGGTGGGGACGGCGAGCAGGGGTTTGAGCGGGCCAGGCACCGGGAGCCCCTTGCCGATGGGCGGGTTGACGTAATCGAGAAAGTCGTTGGGTGGATACGTCGTGTAGAGGTTCACTGCCTTGGCGGTATCGATGACCGAGCCGCCTCCGATGGCCAGGATGGCGTCGAACTCCTGCCGATTTGCGAACTGAATGGCGTGTTGGAAGGAGGCTTCGGTGGGCTCGACGCGCACGTGCGGGTAGAGCGTAAAGGGGATGCGCGCGTTGTCCAGCGACTCCAGTGCCCGTTGCACGGGACGCATCTGAGCCAATTTGGGATCTGTCAGGACGAGGGCGCGGCGGACTCCGAGGTCCGCCAGATCCAAGCCGATTTCACGGGTAACGCCGGGACCGAAGCGAATGTTGGAGGCGGCAATTTCAAAGGCGATTTCGTTCATAAGGAAAAAGCCTCCATTCTTTGTTGCAGACCCTGGAGGATTGTGCCGATCCAAGCCGCGTCTTCCCCTCGCGCCTGGCGGGCGGTTACGATCCGGCGCAGGGTGGCCAGTGTCGACTCGGGCTCCCAAACTTCGCGGGCGGCGTCGACAGCTTTGGACAAGGCTTCGTGCGCGGCAACATGGTCGTTGGCGAGGATCGCCAGTTCGATGAGCGTGGCGAAGTCCCAGTAGTCGGGCTGTCCGGAGGCGACCCGCCGTTCCACAGCGAAGCGGACAAGCGGTATCAGCTTGTGGCGGCGCTCGTCGGGAGGATTGCGCATTTCCATCAGCATCACCGTGTTGATGCCAGGGAAGGCATCGCGCCAATCGGCTTCGAAACCCTCCAAATAGGCGTCGATCGCCTTGTCGAGCCAAGCGATGTCCTGCCATTGGTCCCAACGGTCCTTGTACACACGGCCCAGCAACGAGTTGGTTTCCGAGGACGGCCCGCGAGCGGCAATGAGCTCCCGCAGGATCGTCTCAGCGCGCTCCCAATCCCCATTGCGGTTGAGGCCGAAGGCGAACTGTTCCTGGACGAGTAGGGTGCGAGCCAATTCGGTTGGCATCTTCGCGACCAGGGCGATCATTTCCGGCCAAGCCTTGACGGCGCGATAGGAAAGCAGCAGGTCGACCAGTACGCTGTAGTCCGCGCTGGCGGGATCCAGTTCGCTTTCAAAGGCAAGCAGGGCCTCTCTAGGCTGCTCGGATTTTCGCGCGGTATCGAGGCGGGCTTTGACCTGGCTGCTGTAGTCGACGCGATCGCGGAAGACGTCGGTCTTGAGGCGTCCGATTTCGTGGAATTGCTCCAGGATGTGAAAGGGAAGCTGAACGGGCGGCCGGCCCCTCAGGGTCGAGAGCCTCTCGCTCACCTCGGCGAGAGCCGCAGCGGCGTTATCCGGTGGGTAGAGAATCGTGTCCTCCGGCAGAGTTCCCAGAGTGTTCTGCGCTGCAATCAACACCGTCGTGTTGGGGCGGAGGGCGTGGCGCACGCCGAGGGCAAAACGGACATCCAGCGTCGAAGTAGTGATATCTACGAGTGCGAAGTCGGGCAGGGAGAGGCGGTCGCAAGTAGGCACGCCCAGCAGCGGTTCCATTCCCGCTGCGTGAACTGCGGGAAGGGCAAGCTGACTCAAGACGCTATCGCAATCGGGACCTGAAGAAAGCGCGACAAGACAAAGCGGACGCATAGCCCGTATTCTCGCACTGACAGAGGCCAGACGGTGGCAGTGTTGCGAAGCTCTATCGCTTCCCGCGAAATGGTGTCGAAATCTGTCGACTTCGGCTGGGGCCGCTCCCTCCGCCTTCCCATCAGGCTGCGTGGAGGATGGGAGGAGCGTTGACGCCGCAGCAGCGCTTGTACTTTTTGGTGGAGCCGCAGGGGCAAGGGGAGTTGCGGCCGACTTTGGGGAAAGGCGCGGCATTTCGTTTCGCACCCTGTTGATTCGACAGGGGTTGCGGGTTTTGGGCCGGTTCCTGGACCGGTTGAGGCGGAAGGCCATTTTGTTTCGCAAAGCGTTGATATAACTGGAGATCGTGGAGGGCGCTAACGGCGTGTTCCTCTCCGAAATGGACATCCTGGAGGAGTTGGAGGCGCTGGAGACGCTCGAGTTCGCGGAGGCTGGCGCGGTAGGAGCCTTCGAAGCGGAGGTAGTAGCGCTGGAAGAGGGCGACCTGTTTTTGAGTGTCGGGGTCGCCGAGGGGGTCGGCGCCATCGATGCTCGCCATGACTTGGTTTTCGAGTTTGAGGCAGCGTTGCATGTTCCAGGCGGCGTTGACGAGGCGCTGGACGGTGAGGCCCTGGAGGAAGCCGACGGGCTGGAGGGAGTCGAGGAGGTGTTCGCGGAGGGCTTCGTATTCGGGGCGGTCGTCTTCGGTGACGACCGGATGCAGGTTGGTGAGACCATGGCGCATGGCATTGCGCGACGATGCGGCCTTGCCTGCGGAAGTGGTGGGTCCAGACTGATTCGGCATTGGGAAAATCCTTTCCGATAGAAAATGAAAAAGGACCAGTGTGTCTCGCCCCCTGCTTGGTGGGGCAAGACACACTGGTCCTTTCTATTTGGGAGGGTATCATGGTCTGCTCCTGGATGTCAAGAGAAAAAGATTGGATTATTATTTATAGGGGAATTTCGTTTGGCAGGTGATTGAAAGGATGGGGCTTGGCCTTGCTTTGGTTTATGATGAGAGGCAAATGGGTGTCGATGAATTGGTCCTGAAGGAAGTCGTCCGCCGCGTGCTAGCGGTGGCGAAGCCGGACCGAATCATTCTGTTCGGGTCGGCCGCGACGGGACAGATGACGAAGGACAGTGACATCGACATTTTGATTGTCGAGGAGACTGCGGAGAACCGCCATGAGGAGAGCGTTGCGATCACCGACGCGATTGGCGATGTCCGCTTCCCGGTCGACGTCAAGATCATCTCTTCGGAGCGGTTCGAGGCAACGAAGAACATCGTCGGCGGCATCGCCTACCCAGCGCACAAATACGGCAGGGTCCTCTATGAGGCCGCCTGAGGAAGAGATCCGGCTGCTGGTGGGCGAGTGGATCAAGAAGGCAGACTTAGATTTCAGGACCGTCGTCCGCCTGAGCGCTGAAAGCGAGTTCCGGGACATTGTCGGATTCCATGCGCAGCAGGCCGCTGAGAAGTACTTGAAGGCTCTCCTCACTCGGCATCAGATCGAGTTCCCGAAGACCCACGTGATCAGGCGACTGCTCATTTTGTTGGAGCCGGTTGATCCGGCGCTGGTCAAGGAGGTCTGTGAGAAAGAGATGTGGTTAGTCTGTTAATGGGATTTCGTTTCGCAGGTAGTTGAAAAGATGGGGCTTGGACGGTAGCGGCGGCGGGAATGGCCGCTGGGGGCGGGCTGGCGTGCCGGGGTTGAGGGGACGCTGCTTTGGCGGCGGTCTTTCGGGCGAAAGCGGCGGAGTGCTCTGTCCTCCTCGCGGATTTGGCGAAGTGTGTCGTGGCCGCAAGTGATTGAAACGATGCAGTTGAGAACAATTGCGAGACAGAAGTAAGACGCGTCATCTCCTGGATATTATTGATTTTATGGGATTACAAACTCGCGAAATACTCTTGCCAGGCTGACGGACTCAGCACGGACTCAGGCCTAAGACTGCTCTGACGGCCGAGGGGATTCATTATTCGCGCTTTAGTTCGAAGTCGAACCACGACAGCGTGCGGGCAAGAACGTCCAAGAGATGTTGTTTTTCGCCGATGTTGTGGGCTTCGCGCGGATCCATGACGAACTCGGTCTTGACACCGTAGCGCCGGAGTCCGCGATAAAATTCCATTCCCTGGCTGAAGACAGAGTCGTCGTTCTGTGAGTTCGAGCGGAGGCTCTTGACACCGCGAGAGTCTCAATGCGTCAGTAAGCTAGGGATCCAACCGCCCTCGTTGCGGCAGATCCGCAGACCGGCTGGCGATTCGATCCAGACTCAGCCTTCCGATTCAACGAACCAGGCGGACGAAGTCGCCATAGAGGGTGACAACCTCGTCGGCCGTCAGGAGTGTCATTTCCTCCGTTTTCGCCTGGGCAACCAGCATCCGATCAAAGGGGTCGCGATGGTGCCAAGGCAACGTCGCGACCTCGCGGGTCTGCGCGGAAGTCAGCGGCAAGTTCTCGAAGTACTCTGCTGCGAACCTTGCCTCGAAGTCGGCGGGAAGCCGCAGTTTCCCCAAGCTGACCTTGAGCCAGATCTCCCAGAAGCTGACCGCACTGACGAACACCGTGTTCTCGGGAAAGCTGATCAGGGTACGGGCCTGCTCGGACAGCGACGGGCTGTCCAAAAGCCACCACAGAATCAGGTGGGTGTCCAGTAGAATCCTCAACTCTGCGGTTCCCTCATTCCAAAAGCCGCCGCCACGTCGTCCGGCAGAGTGTCGAAATCAGGTGCGATCCAAATCCTCCCTGCCATCGAGCCGGGAGTCCGGGGACCGATTGGGCCACGATAAGCGACCAGTCGGGCCACCGGCTTGCCAGCTTTGGCGAGGATCACTTCATTGCCCTTTTGTACCTCTTCCACGAGCGCGGACAACTCGGCCTTCGCTTGCGAAATGTTTCGAATTACCACACCCTTATTGTAGCATAGACCAGTTCTGGTCTGGTCTTGCTCTATCGGAAATTGGGTCATCGGTTAGCCAAGATCGATCGAGTTCAATCCAAGTCCATCGCCGCCTTCAAGCCCGTTTCCACCTCTGCCAGAATTTCGCCGGGCAACGTGCCGACTTTTTTGGTGAGTTTCGCGCGGTCAAGCGTGGTCACCTGATGGCAAACCGCAAAGCTGGCCCTCGACAAGCCGCCAGAGCCAGCAGGGATTTCGATTACCGTCGGTCCCCGTTTCGCCTGTGATGCAGATGTCGAAATCGGAACTACGATGATCGAACTCCAGCCAGCCGTCTGATTGAAGCCGTCATGGGAGACGATGATGACGGGACGACGTCCCGTCTGTTCGGATCCGGATCGGAGGACAAGATCCGCCCAATGGATCTCTCCCCGCCTCACTTGGATTCCCTGCCTGTTGTCATCAAGTGCTCAATTCCAGCCGCCTCGAGATTGGCGTCCAAATCGAGAGTTGTGCCTGCCGTCTCCGCCGCATACGCAGCGATTGCGTCGTGCCGGGCCCTCCGCAACTGCTGCCGTAGCCAGAAGTCGATTGCCTCGCGGGCGATCGCTGTTGCGGGCACCTTTGAGCGCTCCGCGGCGGACCTCAGATGTTCGTAAGTCTCATCAGGCAGGGGCACATGGAAGTTCTTCATACTTCGAGTATGCCATAGGATCGTGGCATACCTATCCTGCCATGAAATCTGTCCACTGGTCTGGCGGCCAAGGACCACGTCCAGCCCGCAAGGATCACTCGAACCCGTGCACGTGAGATCTTACCGGCGCAGTCCGTGAGCAGTTTCCGGTCTATGGTAAGAATCTGGGAGACGTTCGAGAAGCCGCCAGCGGTAACGCTTGGCCGCGAAATAGACTCCAGGGGGGAGCGATCTGCTTTGGCGGCGGTCTTTCGGGCGAAGGCGACGGAGTGCTCTGTCCTCCTCGTGGACTTAGCGAAGTGTGTCGTGGCCGCAAGTGATTGAAATGATGCGGTTGAGAACAATTGCGAGACGGAAGTAAGACGCGTCATCTCCTGGATATTTTTGATTTTATGGGATTACAAACTCGCGAAATGCTCTTGCCAGGCTGACGGACTCAGCTGCTCCGGGGGAGCCAGGGGGAAGGGCTGAATCGGCGGGACAGTGTGACCCGTCACACTGGAACTTTTCCCAAAATTTGGCCGGGCTGTCTCGGCTGGCGCGCGGGATTCTGGAGAGTATTTCAACAGGGTGCTGAGATCGGGCAGGTTGTGGGGCGGTGAGATCGGCGGAGACACTGAACTTTCCGGCGCTCTCGGGCGAAATGTGTTGCGGTTATCTGCGTTTCTGTCGCTCGCCAACGGCATTTCGGCCAAAGTGCCATAGTGACGGTCCAGGCCGACCCGCCGAGGCCCCGGATTAGAACCATGAGTCCCGTGTGTATCGGCGCTCCCACACTCGTTGAAACCGCAATGGTCTTATCGCGGCGTTTGGCCGGAGATCCTTTGCCCCTGCTGACTGAATTGCTTGAGGAACTGGAGGTCGAGGTGATCCCGTTCACGGCTGAACACAGCCGCGCCGCCGTCCGCGCGTTCTTGAACTTCGGTAAGGGACGGCATCCGGCAGCGCTCAATTTCGGCGACTGCCTGACTTACTCTGTGGCCTCCGTAGCGAATCAGCCGTTGCTCAACGTCGGCAACGACTACGCAAGAACGGACCTGGCGTAGTTCGATCAGGGCCAGTCCTCAAAGCCGCCCAGGCAGCCACTCCTGCAGAGATGGCGGCAATAAGTATACCTGATTCAGATTATACATCCGGAACCTCTTCTGCATTGACAGTGAAAACGATTGCGCGGCGTCACGAGTTACCATTAACCCCGACTTCCGGCAGATTCTCATTCCGACAGACTCTCAGGCTGTTTGAATGATTAAGTAGGAGTCCACCTGAGGCACAATGCTGAGGCCGGGAAGAACCGGCCCAGAAGCGAATGAAGGAGGACTCCCATGAAGATCATGTATTACTTGCGCTTAGATGTGCACAAGAAGACGATTAGTTACTGCCTGAAGCAAATCGATGGAACGATCGTATCCGTGCACCAACCCATCTTGAAGCCGGCCGGATGAGGTCAATGGATGTCTGGTCACGCTGGGATGCCAGTGTTGCCCCTGAGTGAACTGGAGTGGATCGGGTTGGTCAACGAAAAGGAGGACGTTCTGAGTGACCCACGAAAGAACGGCGGGAGAGGTGTGTTCTTTCTTGACTTCTACTTATCATGGATGTCCCGCCTTCCCAGCAACGGAGACGGCGGCACTACTTTTCTCTTTGGCCCGACGATTGTTGAGCAAGTTGCCGATCTCGGATGCCGCAGAGATACACTCTCCCGCGACAAACCGAATCGCAAAGACCACGGTTGACGCGACTGCCGCAGCCTCCAAAACAAACACTTTTGTCTCTTCCATTTTCTTGTTGTCTCCTTGAAGTTCCACGTTACCTTCGTGCTCATGAACCTTCTATAATAGTGTTGCGGAGGCAGCATGAATTCTAAACCACTTCTGGTCGACGGCAGCGGAGTTCTGGTCGCAACCAGGTCGAATTCTGTTCTACCCGACGGCGCAAAGGTGCGCTCGCTCCGAACCATGAGGGGGTACACGCAAGAGCAGTTGGCAGAGAAAGCTCATATTGAGAAGCGAACGGTCGAGTCGCTGGAAGCGGGACGTCCCAAGTATCGCTCTACCTTAGCCGCGATTGCCCGTGCTCTAGGGGTCGACGTGTGTAGCCTTGTGCAGATGGGCAACAGGGCTCCGCTTCCAGACGCCCCGGCCCACGCAATTGAAACGCTACGGGGGCCGCGCCCGTCAGACGCCGTCGGATCGCTTGACGCTGTTCTGACTTCCGTGACCGATCGCTCTACGGGGATTGAATTGAAATTGATACCTCCCGGACGATTCGAGATGGGGACAGACGAGTTGTCCAACAATGAACGTCCGCCTCACTGGGTCTACGTTTCAGAGTTCTGGATGGCGAGAACACTGACTACAAACGCACAGTACGCCATGTTCGTTGACGCTACGGGCCATCGGGCCCCCTTGAGCTTCGGCGTTGATCGACTGCAGAATCCGCAAATGCCTGTGGTGGGGGTCTCATGGGATGATGCCGTCATGTTTTGCGAATGGCTGGCACTGCGTTTGGGCGTAGCCGTGACCTTGCCATCCGAAGCACAGTGGGAATACGCCGCCAGGGGGCCTTCCAATCTTGCAAGACCGTGGGGCGATGGAACTGCCGATCCACACGTTGGCTTTCCAGTTCTCCTTGGGGGCACTGTCGAGGTGCACAAGGCGAAGTGCGTTGGACCATTCGGCGTCGAGCAGCAGGTCGGCAACGCATGGGAGTGGTGCATAGATGTGTGGGATCCGAACGCTTACAAGACACGAGCAAACGATCTCCAAATTGATCCCGTGCAACGCACTGGCGAGCGTGATCGTCGGAGTGTGAGGGGTCCAGGATGGCAAGCGGTTGAGCGCCAAATCCACGCTGCTTATCGATGTCGAAACAACCGCGCGTTTCGAGGGCTAGCGACCGGATTTAGAATAGTGGCTGGAACCAAACCAAATGAAGGGAGCGCCTCATGATTAAGGCGATCGCCGTCGATCTAGACGATACATTGCTAACGTCTAGCTGGGAAGTCTCGCCGGCAGATCAAGAGGCTTTGCGCTGGGCTAAGAAGCGTGGCATCGCACTCATTGTTGCGACCGGCCGAATGCCGAGCGCTGCGCGTAAACACACTGCCGGCATCTCAGACATTATCGACTACTTGGTCTGCTACAACGGCGCTCTGGTTGAGACCTCCAGCGGGAAGGCGGTTGCCGAGGATCCACTAGATTCGACGGTCTTTGGACTCCTGCGGCAAATCGCCAGCGAGCTAGAGTACTGTTGCCTATACTTTAGCGGAGATGTCATTCTATCGGAGCGTGTAGTAGACGGCGATCAGATCACCTCATACTATAAGTCCCGGACAGGCGCAAAGATCTCGGCGTATCTCGATCAACCATCAATGGGCCGGATCCATAAGCTTCTGCTGTATCACCCCGGAGCGAATGATGGCTACAACCCTCGTCAATCGCACCCTTTCGAGCAGATAGCATTTGATTCACTGAGCCACAGGGTTTCTCACCTTACTCAGGTACGGAAGACCGGTCTGGGCTATGTCGAGTGCTCAAGTTTAAGAGTCTCAAAGGAGAAGGCTGTACGAAGTGCTCTAGGCGAACTTGGTCTTGATTTAGGCGGACTCCTGGCAATTGGAGATAGCTACAACGACCTTGAGATGATCCGCTCTGCTGCGGTGGGCGTTGCTGTCGACAACGCGGTTGAGGAATTGAAGAGAGTGGCTGACTTTGTCGTTGCTTCACATGAGTCTAGCGGTGTGGCCGAGGCCATTTATCGTGCTTGCAACTGAGTCTTGACGCTATGAACTGGGCAGACGTTGAGAGCGGTTTCAGAACGCGCGGATGGACGGTTTTCAGAACGGGTTGTACGGACCTCTGGATAGCGGAGGTAATTGCCGCGAAGATCGGGCGGGCCCATGATGGCGTATTTGAGAAGGCTATTGACGTTGTATCGTTCGACCCTGGCCGCTCGCTGGTCACACGTTCGATTGCATCTTCGTCGAGTGCGATGAGTCCTCATACGGACGGCTCGTTTGAGCCCTTCCCGCCGACCGATCTTTTGTTTCAGTGCATTGAGGCAGATGAGTCTCCCCATGGACTGTCAACGATTGTGACGCTCTCGTCGATCATCCAGGTCATGAGCGCTCCGCACCTCCGAGCTTTGAGTGAACCGAACTTCTTCTTCAATCGGGACGAATCGGGAAGGACTTCGGAGGTAAGGGCGAGTGTAATTTCTGCAAGTGGCGGCGTTAGATATCGCAGCGACCCGAAGTACCGAATATGCTGCGATGAACCTTGCGGACAAGAGGCCCTCGCGGAACTCGAGAGAATTCTCCAAGCTGGGTCGCTTGAGGAGCGAATCGTTCTCGAAGTTGGTGACATCATGTGGCTGAATAACACTTCCGTCCTTCACGGAAGGACTGCGCTCTCAGGTCGTTCGAGCCGTGTCATCAGGCGCTTGCGGTTGTATGCGCCAGACCCCTTGCCTCCAGAGCATTAGCACCTAAAGGCCAGTCAGGATTCAAGAACGTTCTCTAGTTATAGTTAGTCGCGGCTGGTAGGCCGCAAAAGGCGCTCTTGAGCGCCAAACCCGTCATGAGTGCAGCTCAAGTTTATCATTTGCTGGTGGATGGGTACGGCGCATCGAAAAGCAAGTCCCGGTTTACCGGTGTACGTTCTGTCAGTACGTTCTGTCAGTTCTCCTCACCTCCCCTCCCTCCCTCACCGCCATTGGAGCTAAAATGAAAGCCATGAAGACGGTTCCGCTTCCACGGACCAGGAATCAACAGGCGAAGCAAGATCCGCACTATCCGGCGGCGGTTGCGCGGGCCAAGGAAGCTGTGCGCCGGCTTCAGGAAGCGGAGATCATCGATGCCGAGGGGCGCCGAATCCGAACGGATCTCCCAGCGGATATGCAAGAAGGCCAGGATCGTGACTTTGGCGGCTGTCCGGTCCTGCCTAATGTTTGACAGCCGCCGATCAACGCGGATCAACGCCGATGAAAATGGAATCTGCCTTTGGATCCGCGTCTATCTGTGTTCATCCGCGACCTGATTCGTGGCTCCTCGACCCTTGGATGGTGTCAACTTCTAGCAGGGACACCACAATAGCTTGAGATCTGAGTTGAACTCTTACTAGCGCGAAACAGCATCCGGGGCGGGGCGGCACTGCAGAGCAGTGGCCAGCCGGCAGCCAGAATCAAGATCAGGAATTGTCTTAAAACGATAGCTGACCGGCAGGGGCCTTCCATTCAGCGTGTGTGGGATATATAATTCCGGCCAGGAACCTTCCTGATCACTGGGACCGAAGGAGGCAATACGCCATTATGTCCACCTTGTCCGTGGAGCCTGTCCGTGAAGCCCGCTCCCCGCAAAGTGAAATCGTAAACGAGTTTTCCTTGCAGGTGGCCACCGCTAACGGATCAGGCAGCCAAACCGCCAACAACGTTTTGATGCGCTCCATCTTCCAGATGGGTGTGCCTGTATCGGGCAAGAACATGTTCCCGTCGAACATTGCGGGCTTGCCCACGTGGTTCACCATCCGCGCCTCGCGGCGCGGCTTTATCGGCCGCAAGAAAGAGGTGGATGTACTGGTGGCCATGAATCCGGAGACGGCGCGCGAAGACGCGTTGGGCGTTCCGGCAGGGGCCGCGGTGGTCTATGACGAACCGCTGAAGCTGAACGAACTCCGTCAGGATCTCTTCTTTTATCCAGTACCGTTCGACAAACTGGTCGGCCCGGTGTGCCCGGAAGCCAAGCTTCGCAAGCTGGTAAAGAACATGATCTACGACGGCGTACTGGCTTACCTGCTGTCGATTGAGCCGGAGGAGATGAAGCGGGCGTTGTTCAAGCAATTTGGCCCCAAGAAGGTGAAAGCCGCCGAGATGAACCAGGGCGCGCTCAATGCCGGTTATGAATGGGCAGCGAAGAACCTGGAGAAGCGAGACCCGTTCCGCGTGGCGCGGATGAACCAGACGGCGGGCAAAATCATTATCGACGGGAACTCGGCCGCCGCGTTGGGAGCGGCGTTTGCCGGAGTGACGGTGCTGACCTGGTATCCGATTACGCCGTCGTCGTCGCTGGCCGAGGCTCTGATGGTGTATCTGCGGCGCTTTAGGCGCGATCCGCAGACCGGCGAGGCGACCTACGCCGTGGTGCAGGCCGAGGACGAACTGGCGAGCGTGGGCATGGCCATCGGCGCTGGCTGGGCAGGCGCGCGAGCGATGACGTGCACGGCCGGGCCCGGCATGTCGCTGATGTCGGAGTTTGTGGGGCTGGCCTACTACGCGGAAGTTCCGGTGGTGATTGTGGACGTGCAGCGGGTCGGCCCGTCGACCGGATTGCCCACGCGCACGCAGCAGGGCGACCTGCTATCGACGGCCTTCCTTTCGCACGGCGACACAAGCCATCCCATGCTGATTCCGTCGTCGCCCGAAGAGTGTTTTTCGATGATGAGCGATGCGTTCGACCTGGCCGAGCGGTTCCAGACTCCGGTGTTCGTGATGACGGATCTGGATCTGGGAATGAACAACTGGATGGCCGATCCGTTCACCTACCCGGAGCGTCCACTGGACCGAGGCAAGGTGCTCACCAAGGAAGACCTTGACCGTCTTGGGAGCTTTGGCCGCTACAAAGATGTCGATGGCGACGGCATCGGGTGGCGGACGCTGCCAGCGACGCCGCATCCCGCGGCGGCCTATTTCTGCCGCGGCTCCGGTCACAATGAGCAGGCGCAGTATTCCGAGCGGGACGAAGATTACCGGCGGAATGTCGACCGGCTAGCGCGGAAAATCGAAGGGATCCGCGAGGTGGCGCCGGCTCCGGAACTGCACCGGAGCGAAGGGGCGCGGATCGGGTTTATCGCCTGCGGGACTTCGGACTATGCAGTGCGGGAGTCGATGGAGCAATTGCGCGAGGAACAAGGGATTGAAACCAGCTATCTGCGGGTGCGCGCATTTCCGTTTGCGCGCGCTGTGCAGGAGTTTATCCACGCGCACGACCGCGTGTATGTGGTGGACCAGAACCGTGATGGGCAACTGCTGTCGCTGTTGAAGTTGGACCTCGATCCCAACGACGTCGCGCGGCTGCGGTCGATCCGGCACTACGGCGGTTTGCCGATTGATGCGCGCTCGGTGACGGATGATCTCTTGAAGCAGGAGGCGGCGCAATGACACCGACGGCGAAGAAGACAAACCGCGTGGGTTTGGAGGTGCTCTCCTACCGCGGGTCAAAAACGACGTTGTGCGCCGGGTGCGGACACAACGCGATTTCAGAGCGGCTCATCGAGTGCTTCTATGAGATGGGCATTGCGCCTTGGATGGTTTCGAAGTTTTCGGGCATTGGCTGTTCCTCGAAGTCGCCGGCGTACTTTCTGGGGCTGGCGCACGGATTCAACGGAGTTCACGGACGCATGCCGGCACTGGCCACCGGCGCTGTGCTGGCGAACCGGAACATCATCGCGCTGGGCGTGACCGGCGACGGGGACACGGCCTCGATCGGCATGGGGCAGTTCATGCACCTGCTGCGCCGTAATCTTCCGCTGATCTACGTGATCGAAGATAACGGTGTGTACGGGCTGACCAAGGGCCAGTTCTCGGCGACAGCCGATCTGGGTTCGAAGCTGAAAACCGGGATCGTCAACGAATTGCCCCCGTTTGATTGCTGCGCGCTGGCCATCCAGGGAGGAGCCACGTTTGTGGCGCGCTCGTTCTCGGGCGACAAACGGCAGTTGTCGGCGATTCTGAAAGCAGCCATCGCGCACCGCGGCCTTGCGGTCATCGACGTGGTGTCGCCGTGCACGACGTTCAACGATCACGAGGGGTCCACCAAGTCGTACGGATACATGAAGGACCACGACGAGCCGCTGCACGACATCGATTTCGTTCCGCACTTCGAGGACATTTCGGTGGAGATTGAAGAGGGCACGAGCATGGACGTGCGCATGCACGACGGCTCGACGCTGCGGCTGCACAAGCTGGAGCGCGACTATGACCCCACGGAGAAGTTGCACGCGCTTTCGGTCATCAATGAATCCGCCGAGCGCGGCGAAGTGCTCACCGGGGTCCTTTATGTGAACACCGGAAAGCCGACGCTGATCGACATGCTGGGACTGGTGGAGGAACCGCTGGCGACGCTTCCGCAAAGCCGGACAAGACCATCGCGCGAAGCGCTGGAGCAGGTTATGGAGGAGTTGCGCTGAGAAGCTGACGGCCGAAGGCGAGCAGCGCCTCTTCTTCTTCGGCGGTGAAGGTGCGCGGGGCACGGTTGGCCACGCCCAAGACTCCGCCTAGCGTGCCGTCGGGTGCAAGCATGGGGGCGGCAATCGCCCCTTCCATGCCTGTGAGCTTCGCGCCGGGACGCACGTCGCCGCTGGTGTCGGTCTGGATATTACAGATGGTGACCGGCTTGCGCCGTTCGGCCGCGAGCCCGGCCATGCCCTTTCCGATGGGCACGGTGCGCACGCGGTCGAGCACAATTTCGGGAATGCCCGAAGAGGCGGCCAGATGCAATTGGCCGTCCTCGGCCATCAGGTGGATGGTGCCCGATTCGGCATGCAACTGCCGGATGATCCGGTCGAGTTCGTGTTGGAGAGACATCTAAGCGAGGATTTCCTTTACGATATTGCCGTGGACATCGGTGAGCCGCATGTCGCGGCCCGAATAGCGGAAGGTGAGCCGCTTATGGTCGATGCCCAGCAGGTGAAGTATGGTGGCATGTAAGTCGTGCATGTGGACCTTGTTCTCGATGGCGAAGTAGCCGTATTCGTCGGTAGCTCCGTGCACATATCCCGGCTTTACGCCGCCGCCCGCCAGCCACATGGTGAAGCCGAACGGATTGTGGTCGCGGCCGATGACGTCAACATAGCCGCCGTCGGGATACTGGGCGCACGGGGTGCGGCCGAACTCTCCGCCCCACACCACGAGCGTCTCATCCAGAAGACCTCGCGCCTTGAGGTCGCGGAGCAAGCCCGCGATGGGTTTGTCGGTGGAGCGGGCGTTCAAGCGGTGGCCTTCCTGAAGGTTGGAGTGCTGGTCCCAGCGGTCGAGCCCCTTGCGCGCCGGAGTCAGCAGTTCGACGAAGCGCACGCCCCGCTCGACGAGGCGGCGCGCCAGCAGACATTCGCGTCCGAAGTCTTCGGTGACCGGGTCATCCAGGCCGTACATCTTCCGGGTGACTTCGCTTTCGCCGGCAATGTCCAACAGGTCAGGGACCGCCGCCTGCATGCGAAAGGCGAGTTCGTAGTTTGAGATGGTGGCTTCGATTTCCGAAATTTGGCCAAAGCGATGGAGGACGCCTCGGTTCAGTTTCGCCAGGAGAGCGAGTTTGTCGCGCTGCGCGGTGGCGTCCTTCTCAATCGGTTCCAGATCGGCGATCGGATGGGCGCCCTGACGAAACAAAGTTCCCTGGTAGGACGCCGGCAGGAAGCCCGACCCGAAACAATCCAAGCCGCCGGGCGGAATGAGTCCCGACTCGAGCACGATGAAGCCCGGCAGATTCTCACTGGCGCTGCCGAGACCGTAGTTGATCCATGCCCCCATCGAGGGACGGCCCTGGAAGCCGGAGCCGGAATGAATGAAGTAGTTTGCGGCCGTGTGTTCGGAATGGTCGGCCACCATCGAACGGATCAAACAGATGTCGTCGATGCATCCGGCCACGTGCGGAAAGAGTTCCGAAACATCGGTGCCGGACTGGCCGTACTTCTGGAATGTGAATGGCGAGCCGTAGATCTTGTCGGAGATGTTGAACACCGTGGTGGGCGTCTGGAACGGGATCTTCCGGTCGTTCTCTCGGGTCAGGCGCGGTTTGGGGTCGAAGGTGTCCATCTGCGATGGACCACCGTCCATGAACAGGAAGATGACAGACTTGGCTTTGGCCGCGAAGTGCGGCGCATTGGTTGCGGCCGGTGACTCGCGGGCGAGCGAGTGGAGCAGCGCCAGCGCACCGAAACCGTTCGCCGCGCGGCAGAGCAACTCGCGCCGTGTGCGTTTAGCGGACATAAAGGAACTCCGCGGAGTTGAGCAGTACGTGAGACAGTTCGGTCCAGCCGCGTTGCAGGGCAAAGGTTAAGGCTTCGGAGCGTTCCCAGTCTTCGGGTAGCCGCGCGAAGGCGGCCTTATACATGTGGTCGAGCCGCTGGGAGGGATCACTGAATGCCGGAGTGACACGGGCGGCCCACTGCTTTGCCTGTTGGGCGACGAACTCGTTGTTCAACATCAGCAACGCCTGCGACGGGACTGTGGACGTGCCTCTGGCGCCAATCGCGGAAATGGGCAGCGGATAGTCGAAGGCGAGGAACAACGGAGTCAGGAAGTTGCGCCTCACCTGGATGTAGATGCTGCGGCGGCCCGCGCCGTCGAGCGGACCGGATTTCGGCTTGCCGCGGCCGTCCTGATATTTGGAAATGTGCGGCGGGATGCTCGGACCGTAAAGTGCGGGATCAAGCCTGCCGGAGACGGCCAGCATGGAATCGCGAATGGCTTCGGCTTCCAGACGCCGCACGGGAAAATGATGGAGCAAGTCATTGCGCGGGTCCAACTCCGCGGCTTTGGGGTCCGTTGCAGAAGACATGCGATAGGCGGCGGAAAGCACGATGTCGCGATGCAGGTCTTTGATCGACCATCCTTTAGCGACGAACGAAGCAGCCAGAGTATCGAGCAGTTCGGGGTGGGTGGGGCGCTCCCCGGTCTGGCCGAAATTATCGGTGGTCCGAACCAGGCCATGGCCGAAGTGATGTTTCCAGATGCGGTTCACGATCACGCGGGCGGCCAAGGGCGAGGTGAACCAATCGGCGATCTCCAGGCGCCCCGACCCGTTCGGAACGGGCTTCTGGCTGTCGCCCGCGATGACCCGCAGAAAGCCGCGCGGCACCGGTTCGCCCAGATTCTTGTGATTGCCGCGGACGTGGAGAGGAATGTCTCGCGGTTCTTCATCGAAGGAAATCATGCCCCAAGCCGATTCGGGGAAATCGTCCGGGTCGTTCAGCACCAGCGGCTCCGCAGCGGCGGCGGTTTCGGGTGGCGGCGTCTGATGGTCTGAGAACACAATGCGGTCGACGGCGAGCCAGCCGTCGCGGGATCGGTCGACCAGTTCGAAATAGCACTGGCGGCCGATCTCTTTCGTCATGCGGGCCGAGCGCCAGTGGAAGCCCGGCTTTCCGTTCGGTTTCAGGTGCGCGCTCTTATGATCGTCAGCGACGATGGTCACCCGG
>JAEUQD010000822.1 GCA_016789925.1 Bryobacterales bacterium
CATGGTCCTGGAGTTGATTGAGGGGGAGACGCTGGCGGCGCGGATTGAGAAAGGTGCGTTGCCGCTGGCGCAGGCGTTGCAGTATGCGGTACAGATCGCGGATGCGTTGGACCGGGCGCATCGGGCGGGGGTGACGCATCGCGACGTGAAGCCGCAGAACATCATGCTGACGCGGGATGGGGTGAAGGTGCTGGACTTCGGGTTGGCAAAGTCGACGGCCAAACCTGCTCCGAAGCAAGAGACGCTGACTGCCGTGCTGACCACCGAAGGTACGGTGTTGGGGACGCCGCAGTATATGGCTCCGGAGCAGTTTGAGGGGAAAGAGGCGGATGCGCGATCGGATATCTGGGCCTTCGGTGCAGTCCTCTACGAGATGGTGACGGGACGGAAGGCGTTCCAGGGGAAGAGTTATTCGAGTCTCGTGGGCGCGATTTTGTCGGCGGATCCTGCGCCGATGGCTGTGAAGCCGTTTACGCCGGCGTGGCTGGAACGGCTGGTGCGGCGGTGTCTGGAGAAGGACCCGGAGGACCGCTGGCAGGCGATGCGGGATATCGTGTTGGAGTTACGGTCGCCGGTGGTGGAGAGTGCGGCTCCGGTGAAGTCCAGTCGGTGGGGGTGGGTGGCGGCGGCTGTGGCGCTGGTGGCGGCACTGGGCTGGACGGCTTGGCAACAGAAACCACGCGAGGCGTCGATGCCGGTCGCTCTCGACGTCAATCCGCCCCAGGGAGTCCGTTTCGCTCCCATTGTCTCCCTTGGGGGCTCCGCGATTTCGCCGGACGGCCGGACGTTGGCCTTCGTCACGCTGACGGCCAAGGGAGAAACACTGCTGCACGTGCGGCCGTTGGAGTCGCTGGAGGCGCGGGCTCTGCCGGGGACCGAGGGTGCAGGCCGGCCGTTCTGGTCGCCGGACAGCAAATCCCTGGCTTTTTTTGCCCGTGGACAACTGAAGCGGATCGATGTTGGCGGAGGGTCTCCGATCACGCTCTGCGACACTGCGGTGGGCCGCGGGGGGATGTGGAGCGAGGACGGCTTTATCCTGTTCACGACACAGTATGGCGTGGTCCAGCGAATTCCCGCTTCGGGGGGCACGCCAACGGCAGTGACGAAACTGGACCAGGAGGCGGGTGAATCCGCGCACCATTATCCGCAGCTTCTACCGGGCGGGCGGCAGTTTCTGTATCTCATGCGCCACGCAGAACCGGAGAAGAGCGCGATTTTCGCGGGCTCCCTGGATGGCAAGCCGGCCACGAAGATCGTGCAGACCCTATACAAGGCAGCGTATGATGCCGGTTCCGGACGCCTGCTTTATATCCAGGGCAACGGAACTCTGATGGCGCGCAGGCTCGAGTTGGATCCTCCCCGGCTGTCGGGAGATCCGGTGGTGGTGGCGGAGGGGGTCGGCCTGGCGCCACCGAACGGTTTCGCGAATTTCTCGGTGTCGGCGAACGGAACCCTGTTCTACGGGCAGTTGACTATGGGACAAAAGGTGAGGTTCGCATGGCGCGACCGCAAGGGGAAGGTTCTGGGAACGATCGGAGATCCGGTCGAAGGCTTAGGCAGTTTCCGGCTGTCGCCCGACGAGAGTAAAGTAGCGTATTCACTCGGGGCGGCCGACGGTCAGCTCGATATCTGGATACTCGAATTGGCGCGCGGGGTGAGCACGCGGTTTACGTTTGGCCGGGGCCACTCGGCGAGTTGGTCTCCCGATGGAAAGCATGTCTACTACACCGATCGCCGCGCGATTCACCGCAAGGCCTCCGACGGGTCCGGCGAGGCGGAGTTGGTGTGGGAAGGTCTCGTTAGCGGAGTCCTTGCCGGTGTTTCGCCCGATGGAAGGCACTTGCTCTACACCTCGTTGAAAGACATCTGGAAGCTGCCGCTGACGGGAGAACGCAAGCCGGAACCCTATTTGCAAACGAAGTTCGCGGAGCAGGGTTGGGCGTTCTCACCGGATGGGCGCTGGGTGGTTTACCAGTCGAACGAATCGGGACGTGCCGAACTCTATGTGCAGGGATTCCCGGAACGCCGGGGCAAGTGGCAGGTGTCGGCGGGTGGCGGGTCATGGGCCGCCTGGCGGGCCGACGGCAAGGAACTCTACTGGGTGTCGAATGGAACTCTGATGGCGGCGAGCGTGAATTTGCAGGGCGCCGCAGTACAGCCCGGGAAGCCCGAACCGTTATTCCCACTGGCGAACTTTGGCACGACGCCCTTTGCGCCAGCCCGCGACGGGCAGCGGTTCTTAGTGCTGGAACCGGACGGGGGCGAGCAGCCGGATCCGCCGATGGTGGTTGTCCAGAATTATGCGGCGCGGCTGGGGAAATAGCGGCGGGCTACATCAGCAGCGTCTTATCCAGCACCACGCCCGTGATCTTGTCGTAGGTCATGTTGGCGGCGACGGGTACCAAGCCTTGGACCAAATCAGCCGACTTGGTGGCCAGGGCGTTTCCATTCAACGCGCCCAGCGGCATATCAGCAAAGTAAAGAAGGTTCTCGAGGATGGTGTTGTCCAGGCCGCGCAGGGCGAGCAGGGGCTTCAGGCGAGCGTCCAACTTCGCGGTCTCGGCTTCAGCGTCCTTGAATCGTTTGTAGAGGTCCTCGGTTTTTTGAATCAACAGCGACACTTGCGCGTAGTTGGCCTTCAGTAGCATCATCAGGCGGGCCTCAATCTGTTTGATCTGGGCCGGCGCGTCCTTGCTCGGATGCTTACCGAGTTTCGCCGTCACCTCTTTCATGAAGTCGGCGCGCAGCTTCTCTTGCGCATCCAGAATCCCATTAAGTTTCTTCGAGCATTCATGGGCCTTGATTTCGACCCCCGTCAGCTTCTGGATAATGGTCTTCAACTGGCTGTCGCAGCCCTTGATGTTCGGCTGGGCTTCCCCGAGAAACTGTTTGAAGATGGCCGCGCCGTACTCATTGGACTTCGCGGCCACTTTTCCCTTCTTGGCCACGGCTTCCACGGCGGTCATATAACCGCTCAAGAGCTTTTGAGCCTTCTCGATTTCCATGGCGGCCGAGCCGATCTCCTTCGCGATCACGACCGCGGACTTGAACATACCGATAATGGAGACGGCGGCGCTGGCTCCGCCGGTGAAGGGCGCACTCGCCATAATCCCGATACTGACCGCGAGGGCCGCCACGGCTCCGAAGATCGTCACAAAGATTTTGACCTTGTACTTGGTGTACTCGGCTTTCTTGGCGGCATACTTCTTCCAGACCCCTTCAATGGCCTGGAGCGCGGCGGTCTCTCCGATCTTCCGGTCGCTCTCGAGGGACTTGTTAAACCCGGACAGATTCTGCTCGAAGACCGCTTTGGGCGCGCCTTTGTCGATCATCCCCTGGAACAGCTTTTCAAAAGCGCTGTACTTGCTCTTCACGGAGTCGCAAGTCTGCTTGTACACCTTGCTGGCAGCCTCGTTCATCTCCTTGAGCATGATCGAGTCCTTCTCGACCTCTTTGAAGACCTTGGCGTCGAAGTCCACTTCGACGGTGAATTTCCAGCCTTTCGGGGCTTCCAGTGCTTTGAGCCCGGAAACGGTGACATCGGGGCTCATGTTGGGCCGTTCGTAGATCTTTATCTTGGGCATCCTCTTGCCTTCCTGTGCGAGACGGGTGGCGATGGGAATCAGGCACCCGGCAGATGGTGTTGTACCTCGGGAATCGTGCTTAGTAAGCGTATGCGAGAAGGCCGAAGCTGTCAATCCCTCCGTCGCCGCATCGCCGCATCGGGCCTGTCGTGGATCCCCTCACGACGCCCGGTCTTCTTCCACCACCTTGTAGCCCATCAAATCTCCTAATCGCTGAAAACCCCGCACCCGATCCCCCAGGAACACGGCCCGGTGCAGCATCGGCATGGCTCCGGCATATTGCGACAGGTCGCCTGGACTCCCGGGCTGCACGATGGCTCCGGCGCCCCAGTTCAGAAACAGGTGGCGCGCATCGCGGACCGATTGCGTGAACTGCGTGCGACAGGCCAGCGGACTCATGCCCGTCTCGGTAATCTTGCCCGGCGTCACCAGCATCGTATCCAGGTTCACCAGCTTGGCCATCGTCACCGCTTCGCCCACCTGCCACTGCACCTGCAAGGCAACGCCGCCGCCGCTATCGGTCTGGTTCCTGATCACAAACGGCATCCGCACACCGTCCGGCCTTTG
>JAEUQD010000876.1 GCA_016789925.1 Bryobacterales bacterium
GACACGGAAACGTCGGAGACCACCTTCCGTCTCCGGTATGACTTCGAAATCTCCGCCGTTTGCAGTTTCCGCATGCGCCTTGTCTGAATTCCTTAGTTCCGGCGGATTTTGCTGACCACGGGCTGGGTGAGCACGCCTTCCACCTGGAGCGTATCATTCCGGGAAAAGTAGGTCAATTGGCGGCCGCGCGTGGTCCCCTTCACCGAATCCACCATCTGGGCGATCCCGCCGTTGAGCACCATTCGCTCGTCGGCGACGTAGTATTCCGCGTGCTCGGACGAGCCGCGCCGGGTGCGCACCGAGTCGGTCTGGAAAATCTCCACGGCGCCATCGGCATACATCTGTTTGAGCGACGATTCGCCGGGCTTGCTCTGCTCGTTGAGCCACGCGCGGAGTTCGTTGGACTTCACATCCATGCCTTCGCGGACCAGCCGGACGCCGCCGCGATAGTATGCCAGGTGCTCCTGATCGTCGTAGCGCATCCACGGAGCGCGGACCACCGTCACCACGCGCTTCTTCGTCTTCGGTTCTTCCTTCTGGTCGAGGAACTGGCTGACGACTTTGCCTTCCGCCACCAGCGACTTCGCCTTCCGGTCGATGGTCACCTTGTCCGCTTGCAGGCGGTTGCCGCTTTGCCACAGCACCGCGTCGCCTTCGTAGACCACAAGCTGGTTTCGGTCTTTCGAAGTCATCCGGCGGGCGTTGCCCTGCACCGCTTCATCCTGCGCCAGCATGCCACCGCCGGAACTGCCCGGCTTCTTGTCCGGCAGGCGCGTGGACGATACTTTGCCTTCGGCGGTGAAGTCACCGGTTTCCTGGTGGAGCACGATCTTGTCGCCCGACACCGAGCCTGTGGCGTCCCAGGTTCGTGCCGTTTCCGTCAGTGTAATCAGGTTGGTCCTGGCTTCGAGCGTGGCGTGTTTGGCGGTGGCCTGGCGCGTACCCTCCTGGTAGCGGAAGTCGTTCCACTGGTCCAGCTTCCTGAGTTCCCCGGTTTCCGGGTCGAACCCGGCCGTCAGATCGCGGCTCCAGGTGAGCGCCGGCGGTGGATCGGCCTTCATCTCCGCCGTCCTCGGCTTCGTCGTACGCGTGGCCACCTGCACCGCCCGGAACCCTTCCAGACGGTTCTTTTCGCCATACTGGATCCACATGCGGTCGGCGGCCATGTGCCGGCGCGGCTGCCCCGGCTGATTGGGGATGAGTTCGAGCGTCCCCGCCGTGTGCGTCTCCATCGAGTCGATCTCCTCGCCTCCAGGCCGCATCTTCGTGAGAACCGAGTCCGCCTGGAGCACCCGGATGGGCGGCGCTTTTTCGCCAGGGCGCGTGATGGGTTTGGATTCGATCACCGCCTTACCCGACGCCAGGGCTGTTTTCAACTGGCTACCTTCGGGCGTGATGATGAAATCGAGGTCGATCTGGTTGGTTTTGATGTTGGTCTGCGCGGCCGCGCTGATGGCATCGAGTTGGGCGTCGCCGGTGCCCACAATCTTCTCGACGGTCGACTTCGCGTCGAGCATCATCCGGAGATCGCGCGCGCCGAAGGCGAGTTGGCGATTGGGATACTGGTCGCGGCCCTGCGCCCGCTGCGCTTCCACCAGGCGAATCGCCCCGTCCTCCAGGGTGACCACCGACTCGCCCGCTTCCATGCTGAGGTTGGCTCGTTTGAACTTCGCCCATGGGCGCAGGTAAACCTTCGATTCGCTCTCACGATAAAGCAGGTAGCCCGCTTCCACCTGCATGGGTGTCTGCTCAGGCGACTGGCCGCGCCAATTCAGCGTCACCGCCGAGTGCAGAACCAGGTCCCGCGTCTGCGGATCGTAGTCCGCGCCGGTGGCGCCGCCGTTCCCGAGGTCGAATTCGAATTTGGTTTCGCGGTCGGTGGACACGCGGCCGGTCGCCGAGACGATCTTTACACCCGAGCCCATGATCTTCATCAAGCGTCCCCGCGGGGCATCTTCGCCCTCCGGCACGGCCAGCGTGATCTCGACGTGCCCGTCGGAGTACAGAACGCCGTCGGTCTCGTTGAATTCGGCGGCTTCCGATTTCACAAAGTCGTACTCCTTGCCGTCCTTGTGATAAAGCTTGAGCTGCACACCCTTCAACCTGACGTGGGCGGTGGGCTCATCCACCCGCTCCATATCGCGCGCGCGAATCTCGACTACGGGCCTGTCGCCGTCCCCCTTGTAGTACACCCAATCGCGGCTGGCCGCCTGCACACCGCGGTTCAGCCGCGGAGGTGCAGGGGGGGTACTCCTGCTCTGGAGACCCTTCTGTACATAGTAAGAAGCCCCAACCGCCCCGACAATGACAACTATAGCCAGCAAAAACAGCCGGCGCGTGCGCCGCATCCTCCCTTCAGGATACCTTGCCGCGCCCCTTACAATAGGGGCTTGGTATGACGGCTCTATCGCTGGAACAGCGCCTGGTGGAAGGCAACGTAGAAAGCCCCGTGAGGGTCGTGGTTTATGAGGACTTGCAGTGCGGCGATTGTCGCGTTCTCCGCGCCCTGCTCGATAATCTCGTGCTGCCTCGCTACGGCGCGGCAATCGCCGTTGAGCATCGCGACTTTCCCCTCCCCAAACATCCCTGGGCATGGGCGGCGGCCGTGGCGGCCCGCCATTTCGAGCGGCAGAGCGTCGAGACAGGCTTAGCCTTCCGCCGGTATGCGATGGAGAATCTCCGCGTGATCACTCTGGAATCCCTGACTGAGCATTTGGCCAAATTTGGCGGCGCGCCTCTCGGCGATGCCGGGTTGCACCAATTGGTGGACGCCGACTACCAGGAAGGCGTCGCGCGGGGCGTGGTGAAGACGCCCACGGTCTTTGTGAACGGCGCGCGGTTTGTCGAACGCTTTCCCATCGAGGCGTTGACCCAGGCAATTGAAAACGCGATTGCGGAGCAGGGCCAATGAAACCGGTTGCCATTGTCACCGGAGCCTCCCGCGGCATTGGGCGCGGGATTGCCGAGAATCTGTCGGCTACCCATTCCGTGGTGGCCACCTATAAGGGACGGCTCGATGCGGCGCAGTCACTGCAAGCGGCCACGGGCTGCGAGATTTTCCAGTGCGACGTGTCGCAGGAGGCCGACCGCGCGGCCCTCATTGCGTTTACGCGCGATCGGTTCGGCCGCCTCGACTTGCTGGTGAACAATGCGGGCATCGGGCAACGCGTCCGGGCCGACATTCTCGAAGCCACAGAAGAAAGCTTCGACGAACTGATCAATACCAACCTGAAGGGCGCGCACTTTCTGACACAGTTAGGCGCGAAGTGGATGCTGGAGCAAGGCAGCGGCCGCATCGTCTTTGTGACGTCCCTTTCGGCCTACGCCGCCTCGATCAATCGCGCCGAATATTGCATCTCCAAAGCCGGCCTCGCGATGAGCGTGTCGCTCTACGCCCAGCGCCTGGCGCCGCACAACATCCAGGTCTTCGAAATTCGCCCTGGGATCATCCGCACCGACATGATTGCGGCGGTTGAGAAGGCGTACGAAGAACGTATCGCGAATGGGTTGCTGCCGCAGCGCCGCATGGGCGAGACGGCCGATATCGCCAAGGCCGTGCGCGCAATCGCCGACGGTCTACTCGATTACGCCACCGGACAGGTGTTGAACATCGACGGCGGTTTCCACCTGCGGGGACTCTAAAGGTCCGCGAAGATCCGCTCAGCGGGGATGATGAGTCCCCGTTCGGGGATCTCCAGGGCATCCACATTGACGAGGCTGCGGCGGTCGTACCGCTGCACCAGTCGCTGCTCGGGACTGATCAGCCAGAGGTAGGTGATACCAAACCCGCTCAAGTCGGCCAGCCGATTGAGGAGGATCGGGTAACGATCGTCTGGTGAAACCACTTCCACTACCGCCAGCGGAGGCTTTGTATTTCCAGACTTCGGCCTCTCATCGGCATAGATACTCAGATCGGGAATACGAACGACACCCGCTCCAACACGAATCCTTAGCTGCGGCAAGACAAACAGGTTGGCGCCTGAATGGCGGAATGCGTCAGCGACGCAATCGACGACGATGGCATGATCTTCGGACGGCAAGGGTCGATCCAGAATATGGCCGTCTTCGTACTCCGGTTCCCATTCGTAGGAAGTTCGGAGATACTGCTCAATCGAAAGAGCACTGGGAAGTGCCGCCATACTTCGATTCTTACACGAACAGTTGCTTCACCGGTTCCACGCCGCGGTCCACCAGTGGAATCGGACGGCCTTGCGCGCCGGGCAATTCCGTTTCGAGATCGATGCCCAACCCCCGATAAACCGTCGCCGCGATCATCGCGGGCGTAACGGGAGTGTCCTTCGGGTAGGCGCCGATTTCGTCCGAGGCTCCAATCACCTGGCCACCTTTGAACGGACCACCCGCCATCAGCATGCTCCAGCACTGCGGCCAGTGGTCGCGTCCACCCGCCGGGTTCACTTTGGGAGTTCTTCCAAACTCGCCGGTGGCCACCACCATCGTTTCCTTCAGCAGGCCGCGCTCGGCAAGGTCTTCGAGCAGCGCCGAATAAGCCATGTCGAACATCGGTCCCACGAGGTCCTTATAGCAGGAAATCGGACTGAACGGCTTCGATCCGTGAATGTCCCAGGTAATCTCGTCGAACACCGTCTCGAACATATTGATGGTGACGAAGCGGACCCCGGCTTCGATCATCCGGCGCGCCAGCAGGCACGATTGGCCGAAGCGGTTGACGCCGTACTTCTCCCGCATCTTCTCCGGCTCGCGATGCAGTTCAAACGCCTCGCGCGCCTTCTGCGACGACATCAGCGTATAGGCCTGTTGGAAGGTCGAATCCAACAGCCTTGCGTCCTGCGACGTCTCGAACTTCGATACGGTTTTGTCGACCATCTCGCGCCAGTTCCGCCGCCGGTCGACACGCAACGCCGTCAGATAATCGGGCGGCAGCATGTCGGGCACACGAAAGTTCGGATCCGACGGGTCCGAGTTGAGTACGAACGGATCGTACATCTTCCCGAGGAACCCGGCGTTCTGGCCGTGAGGCATATTGCCGCCGGTGTTGCCAATGGGGCGCGGCAGCAGCACGTGCGGAGGCACGTCGCCTTTCGGACCCTTCAGTTTGCCGAGCACACAGCCCATGTGCGGATGCTCGACGCCGCCCTGGAACAATCGCCCGGTCTGCATCATTTGATGGCCGGTATCGTGGACCGCCGCCGCCGTATGGTGCGCGCTGCGAATGATCGCGTACTTGTCGGCGTGCTTGGCCATCCGCGGGAAGTTCTCTGAGATTTCGATGCCCGTGACATTCGTCTTCATCGGCTTGTACGGTCCGCGGATCTCGATGGGCGCGTTGGGCTTCATGTCCCACGTGTCCAACTGCGACGGTCCGCCCACCAGCATCAGGAAGATGCAGTTCATGTCGCTCTTGGACTTGTCGACGGCGCCTTGCGCCTTCAGCCCGAACATCTGTTGCAAGCCCATGCCCAGCAAGGGCACCGAACCTGCGTGCAGAAAGTCGCGCCGCCGCAACCCATCGCAGAACTCTACCGGTCGGTCAGCATCCAGTCGGATCATCGTCAGCCTCTGGCCCTCATCTTAATACAGTTTCCGCGGGAAGCTAGACAGGCAGCGCCAGATCGCGATGGTTGACCGATGCTTTGAATCCCGCCCGCTCCAGGCGCTTCTTGATCTGATCGGCGATAAACACAGACCGGTGATGCCCGCCCGTGCAGCCGAACGAAATCGTCAGGTAGCTTTTGCCTTCCTGGATGTAATGCGGAAGCAGGTAGATCAGCAGGTCCGAAATGCGCTCCACAAACTCGACTGTCTGCGGATACGACCGGATGTGCCGGGCCACCGCGGCGTGGCGTCCCGTCAAATGCCGGAACTCGGGAACGTAGTTGGGATTCGGCAGAAAACGGACATCGAAAACAAGATCGCTGTCGTTGGGTACGCCATGACGGAACCCGAACGAGTTGACGTAGATGCGAATCTTGTCTTCGGGCCGGGAACCGGAGAAATTCTCCTTGATGTAATCGCGCAGTTCGTGGACCGTGAACTTGGACGTATTGATTTCCAGGTCGGCCAGCTTGCGGATCGGCTCCAATTGCTTACGCTCTTCCCGGATGCTGTTCTCAACCGAAGTATCGACCCCAAGCGGATGTGGGCGCCGCGTTTCCGAATAGCGCCGCAACAGAATCGTATCGTCCGCCTCCAGAAAAAGCAGACGGACCGGAATCCGCAGCCGGATCGCCCTCAGAATCGCGGGAAAGCGATGAAGCGAAAAGCCCTCCCGGATGTCAACGACCAACGCCGCGCGTGTGATGTTCGGTGAATCGATGGCCAGCTCCGCAAACGTCGGTATCAAGCCGATCGGGAGGTTGTCGACTGCGTAGTAGCCGCCGTCCTCCAGTGCCTTGAGCACCGTCCCTTTGCCGGAGCCGCTGAGCCCCGTGATGATGACTAATTCCGGCTGTACAGCACGAGGCCCAGCCTTCTTTTTCGTTGACTTCAAGACTCGATTAAATCAAAGTGTCCGTCCGGACGCCGGAGCAGCACCGAGACCTTTTCCGTGTCGGAATCCTGGAAGACCACGTACTTCTTGCGGTCGGTGAACTCCAACAACGCTTCCTCCACCGTCATGGGCTTGCGCGACGCCTTGTGATTGACACGGTAGATCCTCGGAGCCGCCGCCTCTTCCGCTACGTCGGCGGCAGCGACCGCCGGTGTGGCTGGCGCCGCTTTCCGCACTGTGTCCGTAGCACGCCGCTTGGTGTCGCGGCGCTTGGTCTGGTGCTTGAGAATCTGCTTCTCCAGCTTGTCGCAGGCTCCCAACAGGGCCTCCAGGTTGTCCTTGGCGGCATGCACGCCCACCAAGGCGTGGTCATAGTAATTGACCGTGATCTCGGCGTTGCGAAGATGCCGCTCACTGGTCAAGATGACATGAGCCTCCTTTTCGCTCTTGCGGTCCAGGAGCTTTCCCAGCTTCTGATACCGGGCGTCGAGCTTTCTTTGTGACGCCTCGTCCAACCTCTCGAGCTTCCCTTTATAGTTGACTTTCATTCGTGTCCTCCTCTTCCCCGGACACCACTGGTGGTACCAGCACGGTTGCGCTTCAGTCTCGCACCCGCCGCTGGTGTGTGGAAGGGATCTTCATATCCTCACGGTACTTGGCCACTGTCCGCCGCGTGACGTCGATGCCCTCCGCGCGCAGCCGTGCCGTGATGTGATCATCGGTGAGGGGATGTTTGGGATCTTCTTCCTCGATCATCTTCTTCACTCTCCGTTTGAGTAATAGGAGCGGCGTCGCACTGCCCGCTGGACCTTGTACCGCTTCTGAGAAAAAGAATCGCAACTCGTGCACCCCTTGCGGCGTGTGCGCGTACTTATTGGCCACCGCACGCGACACCGTGGACGGATGCACACCAATCTCTTCGGCGATTTCCTTGATCATCATCGGACGCAAATAGTCCAACCCCAAATCGAAGAACTCACGCTGGCGCCGGATGATCACTTCGCAAACCTGGAGAATCGTCTTCTTGCGCTGCTCGATGTTCTTCATCAGCAGCAGCGCGCTTTGAAACCGCTCTTTGACGTAGTTGCGAACGTCCTTGGACGACTCCTGATCCCGGTCGAGCAACCGCCGGTACTGCGGATTCAACCGCAATTGCGGAATGTCGTCGTCATTGAGCTGAATAAAGTAGTCGTCGCCTTCTTTAAAGATATGAACGTCAGGTTCAATGTACCGTGCGCCGGGCCCTGAGTACCGTAGGCCAGGTCGAGGGTCCAGGTGCTGGATAACGCTCACGGCCACGTTGATATGCTCAATGGGACGATCAAGCACCCTGGCCAGTTCCTTAAACTGCTTCATTTCGAGCAGTTTCAGATGGTCGGCCACGATCTGCCACGCCACTCCGCCCTTCGCGTTCCGGCTCTCCAACTGCAACAACAGGCATTCCTGGAGCGACCGGGCGCCCACGCCGGCCGGGTCCAGCGTGTGAACCACCTGGAGCGCCTGGGCCACCGTCTCCACCGGAAGCTCGTTCTGTTGAGCCACATCTTCGATCGACTCCGTCAGGTAGCCGTTTTCGTCCAGGTTGCCGATGATCGCCAGCGCCGCGTCGCGCAGTGGCTCGTTCAGCGCAACCAGGCTCAACTGCTGCTCGAGATAATCGCCCAGCGTCACCGGCGAGGAGAGGAACGTCTCAAACGAGGGCTTTTCGGGTGTTTCCTGGGCCGGCGATTTGAAACCGGGCTCGAGATACTCGTCAAAATAGCTGCCGAAATCGATTTCGTCGAATGGGTCGGCCGCCGGCGCCGCCGGCTCGCCCTCCACGACCGTGGTCTCCCCTGCCATCGCTTCGGGAATCTCTTCCATCCCCGTGGCCGGCGCCACTTCGGTCATGCGCAGCAACCCTTCGTCGGCTGGGTGCGGGTCGCGCTCGGCTTCCAACGCCGATTGGATCTCCTGGGGAGTGAGTTCTTCGACTCCGTCCACCGACTCCTCAAGGACCGGATTGGCCGCCATCTCCTGAGTGATCAGGTCTTTCAACTCCAGCCGGTTGAGTTGCAGCACCGTGACCATCTGGACCAGGCCCGGCGTCAGGATTTGCTTTTGCGCTACCTTCAGTTGCAGGCGCTGCGACAGAAGACTCATCTGGCTTCATTATAGTCCCGAGGATGGTTGATCCAGACAGGTGTTTTGCCCTACGGCGTTCGATTTGACGGAAACACCGGGCTGAGTCCCAATACAGCGTTCCGCCATTTTCCATCCCTGGATAGTGTTGTTCTCTACGACATTGCCTTTGGTTTCTTCTTGCCGGCGAACCCCGCGTCCCAGGTAAATGCCTGAACGCAGGAGACTTGGGTCGCTCAGGTAATAGCAGCCATGCTTGGCGGCGCTCTCTGTACACCGGGCCAGATTCAGCCGCTCGAAGCGATTGTTCGTGATTCGATGATTCCGGCCGATGATATACAGACCGCCAAACTTCGTTCCATCGAAGAAATTGTCGGCGATCACGACAGCTTCCGACTGCATGTCCGGGTTGTTGTTGTTCATCACCAACCCAAATCCTCCGCTCGGATAGGCGTCTGCGTCTCCCTTGTTTACGCATCGATTGCCTCTCACTTCACCGTGGTGAAACCCATCGAGATCGAAGCACTTGCCATTAATCTCGCTGAAGCGATTCTCGTTGTAGAGCGACTCGTCCACGTTTCCCGCCGTGTCGATGGCCACTGGAATGGCCTCGTTCCGCAAGTCCACAGCGTCCTGAGGGTAGCCGATTCGTGTGCCTTCGTTGCGCTCCACACGGATCTTCGTGCCATGGCCGACCTGGATCGCGTCGCGGCCGATTTCTTCAAAGTAATTGTGGGCGATCACGCCGCGTGCATTGCGGGGCGAAGTATAGAGCGAATGAGTCCAGATTCCGTTGCCGAGAATGCGCCTCAAATCACAACGGATCACCTTAAAATCTTCGGTTCCCTCTTCGAGCAGGATTCCCCCCGTCGTATTATTCTTTCCCTCTTTGTTTCGGGAGCCCGAATCGCGGATCGAGACCCCTTCGATATGAACGCGGCGCGAACGGCTGACCAGAATGGGAAAACCGGCGATTTGTTGAAAGCGCACATTGCGGATTTCCAGACCATCGACTTCGTCCGCGAGGATGCCGTTGTCCTTGTGCCAGCGGCGAAACGCGTTTTCCGGCGGGGCCATCTCGGTAGCCTTGGGAGGGTGGGTGGCGTTTCGAAGAATCGTCAGATCTTCGACACGGATATTCCTGGCCTGTTGAAAAATGAAGACTCCACGGCCCGCAAAGTCCTCAGAGATTTCCAGGATAGTGTTCCCGGAACCCCGAATGGTAAGATTTGAAACACCAGTAAAGGTTGGGAGTTCGGAGGATAGCCTGACAACGCCATCTGGCAATTGAATGACGCCCGACTTCCGGGTCCAGTCAACTCGGGTGCATCCGCTCAGGGCTACCAAGAACAAAGCGAACCCGGTGAGCCATCCAGGTCCGGGAAATCGCGTTTCTTTGCTGGCCGCGAAACGATTCGCCACTTTTCGACACTAACATTCTCACTAGGGAACAAGCCATGTTACATAAACTGAAATACCTTGCCGGCTTCTCATTAATGGCCGGCGCACTTTTTGCTCAACCGCGCATCACCGAGTTGGTGAACGGCGCCAGCTACATCCCGAACGGGTTGCCCGGGTCCGGTGTGGCCCAAGGCGCCATTGCCGTCATCAAAGGGACCAACCTCGGGCCCGCTGAACTCATCCAATCCGGGATCCCCAGGCCCACTACCCTCGGCGGAACCTCCATCCGGATTAGCGTCGGTGGCACCGACGTCAGCGGCTTGATGGTCTATTCCTCGGCCGCGCAATTGGCCTTTGTGCTCCCTTCGAATACGCCGTTGGGCAATGCCGTCGCCCGCGTGACCTACAACGGGCAGACCAGTGACCCCTACGGCTTCACCGTCGTCCGCAACGGTCCCGGTCTGTTCACACTCAACAGTGGCGGGAGCGGTCCAGCCGTGCTGACGAACCCGAATTTTGAGGTGCTTACCTATACCAATGCGACCCGCGAAGGCGAAGTGATTATCGCGTGGGCCACTGGAGTGACGGGTATCACGACCTCGGATGCCGATCCTGCGCCCGCGTTCGATCCGCCTCTCGCGGTGGAGGTCTTTGTGGGTGGCCGCACCGCTAACGTCCGCTACCGGGGCCGCGCGCCAGGCTACACCGGCCTGGACCAGATCGTCTTCGACGTTCCCCAGGGTGTTCGTGGCTGCGCCGTCTCGTTCGCGATGCGGGTGGGCGGCAATATCTCCAATTTCACGACAATCCCCGTCGCCGGCCCGAATTCGCGGGTCTGCGCTGATCCCAACGGTTATCCCGAGGGTACGCTAAGCAACATCCCGGCGGGCGGCTTGCGGATCGGCGCGATCGAACTCTCCCGAACGACGACCAAGATCTCCGCCGGGGGCATGACCCTCGATAGCAAGGCCGATTCGGGTTTTGGCTCCTTTGTTAGGTTTGATCTCAACAGCCTGATTCGGAGCCGCGGCATGGATGCGATCTCCTACGGCAGTTGCTCCGTGTTCACCTTCCGCGGCGAAACAACGCAGCCCGATCCGATCGAGCCGCAACAACTGGACGCCGGCGCGGAATTGACGGTCGCCACCACCTCGGGGACCAAGACCATGCGACGTACGCCGGGTGGTTATATCGGAGACTTTGGCACTTCGATCGGCGGTCTACCCAACATTCCGGGCGGATTGCCGAACATTCCGGGCCTCCCCGGCGCCGGTGCTCCCGCGTTCCTCGAGCCTGGTACCTATACCGTTACCGGACCGGGCGGAGCGGACGTTGGTCCGTTCACAGCCCGCGTCACCATTCCGCAGGGCTTCGTGTGGACGAACCAGGACGCCACCACCTCGGTCCCGCGCGGAGGACAAGGGCTCACCGTCAACTGGACCGGAGGCAACGCCACCGACTACGTGATGGTTGTGGGCGTCTCCTCCCGCCGCAACCCGGCTGTCGGCGCGGTCTTCATGTGTTCGGCGCAGAACTCGGCGCGGACGCTTCGTGTGCCGCCCGAGGTGCTCTCGGCCCTGCCGGCGAGCGAGACGATTGAAGGTGTACCCACGGGCATCCTGACGGTGACCGATTCGTCCGCGGTAGACACGGGGCGGTTCAACGCGAACGGGCTCGACCTGGGCTTTCTCGGCTATTCCACGTCGTTCCTCAAGAACGTCGCCTATGAATAGGTTTGGTTGGTAAAATCGTCAACGAAGGGCCGGGCAACGAGGGACCCGGCCCTAACGCCTTTTCGGAGGGGCGTCAGAATGAAGCTATTCCTTACCCTCGTCTTGCCATTTACATTGGCGGCGCAGCAGCCCGTCATCACGGCGCTCACCAACAACGCCAGTTATACTCCGTCACCGCTGCCCGGCTCGTCGATCGCGCCGGGCTCGATTTTTGCGGTCTTCGGCGAAAACCTCGGCCCGCGGCAGCTCGTGCAGAGCGGCTTCCCACTAATGGCCGAACTGGCCGGAACGCGGGTGCTCATCAGTGCGGGCGGCACGGAACTGAACGCCTACCTCCTCTACTCGTCGTCCAACCAACTGGCGGCCGTGCTTCCGTCAAACACTCCCATTCCACCGGTGGGCAACGCCCTGGCGCGGGTGATCTACAATGGCCGCACCAGCGAGCCGGTTGCCTTCTCCATCGCGCGCAACGCTCCCGGCTTGTTCACGCTCAACTCGGCGGGCAAGGGACCGGCGGTACTCACCGACGCCGAGTTTAACGTGCTCACTTGGAACCGGGCGGCGCAAGCGGGGCAAACGGTGATCGCCTGGGGCACCGGATTGGGCGCGACCACCTCGCCGGACAATCAGCCGGCGCCCGTGTTTGATCCGCCTCTCGCCGTGGAGTTGCTGGTAGGCGGCCGTCCAGCGACAGTCCGCTATCGCGGGCGCGCACCGGGCTATGCGGGTCTCGACCAGATCGTGTTCGATGTGCCGCCGGGTGTGCGCGGCTGCGGCGTTTCCCTCGTCTTGCGCGCCGGAGTGTCGCTCTCAAACTTCACAACCATTCCGGTGGCCGCGCCCGGCGAACGCGCGTGCAGCGACCTCAACGGATTGACGGCGGCAGAGTTGAACAACGTTCCGGCGCGCGGGCTGCGCACGGGGTCGATCACGCTCACGCGGCTACGGAGCCTGACGCGGGCATCGGGACTGGTCTATGAGACACGTGCCGATTCGGCGGTTGCGTCGTTTGACCAATACAGTGCGGCGACGCTATTGAGCAGCCTCCGGCTGGGCGCCATTTCGTTTGGAAATTGCGCGGTTCAGACTTTCCGCGGGGAGTCGGCCAACGACCCGGCGCCTTCGACTCCGCTGGATGCCGGTCCGGGACTGACCTTCCAGGGGCCGCTGGGTTCACGTACCGTGTTGAGGCTGGAACCGGGATTCTACGGCGGGTGGCTCGGCGAATCGATCTATCAGAACAACATCCTCCAACCGGGCGGCATTCCGGGGATTCCGTTTGTGGGCGGTGGGCTGCCGGCGTTCCTCGACCCGGGTGTGTACACGGTCGGCAACGGCACGGGCGGATTGGAGGTGGGCGGATTGCTCGCCCGCGTGACCGTTCCGACGGCGGTGGAATGGACGAATATCTCCGACATCAATACAGTTTCGCGGGCGCGCGACCTGACCATCCGATGGACCGGAGGCAATCCGGCCACCGATTTCGTCACCGTAACCGGAGCCGCTTCGCGCGGCAACGTCGAGGCCGTGTTCGCCTGCACGGCGGCATCGGGCGACGGGCAATTACGGGTTCCTCCCGAAGTGCTGGCACTGCTTCCCGCGACCGAGTTGCTGGAGGGCGTACCAACGGGAAGCCTGACCGTCTACAATTCGCCGCTGCGCGAGGCAGCCCGCTTTGTCGCACCAGGCCTCGATTGGGGCATTCTCCGCTATCAACTGGCCACGACGAAGAACGTTGCCTTTGAGTAATGCCGGGGCTGTAGCATGGCACTATGAGGCGTTATGCGTTGGCGGCGGCCATCTCGATCGGCGTTTGGGCATGTGGGGGCGGCGCGAAGAGCGCCCGGGACGGCATCTCGCCCATCCCGCTCCTTCGCCACACCAGGATGCTGGCCAGCGACGAGTTCGAGGGGCGCGGACCGGGTACAACGGGGGAAGACAAGACCGTCGCCTACCTGATCGAGCAATTCCGCCGCATCGGCCTGGAACCGGGAAACCCCGATGGCACGTTCATCCAGCAGGTCCCTCTGATCGGCATCCGGAGCCAGGTGACCGGCTCCTTGCAGGCGGGTGCGAAGAAGATCGAGCTGAATCCCTTGAAGGACTTCGTCGGCGTGTCGCGCCCGCAGCAGGAAACCAACGCCGTCAAGGATTCCGAGATCGTCTTCGTCGGCTACGGCGTCGTCGCCCCCGAGTACAACTGGGACGATTACAAAGGCGTCGACGTCAAGGGCAAGACCCTGCT
>JAEUQD010000925.1 GCA_016789925.1 Bryobacterales bacterium
CCCGTACATGCTCGAGGTGGCGAACGTGGTGTCGTACCTTGCGCCTCGGGAATTGAAGGACGGATTTCAGACTAGCTATGAGAAGGTGAAAAAGATTTGGCGGGAAGTGCTCAAAACGGTTCCGGGAAGTCTTTAGCGCAAATCGGGCTGGTGATTTTCGACCTGGACGGAACGTTGATCGATTCCCAGCAGGACCTGGTGAATTCGGTGAATGCCACGCGCCTGTGGATGGGGTTACCCGCGCTGGAAGACCACATGGTCGCCTCGTATGTGGGCAACGGAGCGCCCGTGTTGATCCGGCGGGCGCTCGGCGATGAGGCCAGCCAGGAGGATGTGGACCGGGCCCTGCAACATTTTCTGGCCCACTACCGGGAGCACATGCTCGACCATACAAAGCTGTATCCCGGCGTGCGGGAGTCGCTCGACATCCTGAAAGACCGAGGGCTGAACATGGCCGTGCTCACCAATAAACCGGTGCGGTTCAGTCAACTGTTGGTGGAAGGACTGGGGCTGGCGAACCATTTCTTCCGGGTATACGGAGGGAACAGCTTTCCGGAGAAGAAGAAGCCCGACCCAATTGGGATCGACGCATTGCGAGCGGAAGTGGGCGCGGAGAAGGAAGCCACGCTGATGGTGGGCGACAGCGCGGTGGACGTGAAGACGGCGCGCAATGCGGGCGTGCTGGTGGCCGGGGTGACGTTCGGGTTTCAGCCGGAATCATTTGAAGACGACCCGCCGGATTTGTTGATCGACCGGATGGAACATCTGGCGGCGATGATCGTCCACGGGCGGGGGTAACACCGGATGCTGGCCCTGCTGCTGTTCGCCGCGATGGACCTGGAGCAGGCCTCCCAAGTGGCGAATGCGTTTCAACGCGACAAAGCCGAGCGCGCGGCGTTTCTGGCGGCAGCAGCGACCGACCGGGACGCAGCACTGCGGCACGTCTCGCGATTTCTCGACCGGCCCTGGCTGGGCGAAGTGAGCTTCGGCGATGCGGTCGCGCTGGCTCGCCGCTCCGCCGGTGGCGAGAGGTTGCTGGTGGCTTCGGCGCAGCGGTATCCGAGCGCTGCACTGCGGAGCTATCACGAATACCGTGACCTGGAGTATGGGCCACGTGTGTTCGGGGAAGCCGTGCGGCTTGCGCCGGATGAAGCGGCGATGGTGGCGAGCGGCGGGTCGACCACAGCGGCGGATTTGCGCGCGGATTTGGCGGAGAGCCCGGCGGCGGATGTGAAGCTGTTGGGAACGCTGGCGGGCCTGGCAAACGTGAGCGGCCCGGTGAAAGGACGGGCGGCGGTTTTGCATCGCGAGATCGCTGCGAAGCGGCTCAGCATGCAGGAGGCATTGCGGCTGGCCGAAGACGCTGGGGCGCATTTTTCGCGGGTGGTGGATGTACGGCTGGCGGGCGATTCAAGGTTGGACCGCTACCTGACCGTCCGTGCGCGGGAGTTGTGCCTCCAGGAACCAGTAGCGGACCTGAGGAAGTGGCGGGCGAGGGATTTGCTGGTTTTGTTAGGATACGCGCGGCCCGAAGACGAGGAAACGTTCTTCGGCACGATTTTCGACGGGGCTCTCAAGCCCCAGATGCAAGGCCGGCGATGGGCGGATCTGGTAAGAGAAGCAGGCGCGTTGGAGGTGCGGCAGTTTCTTTCCACGGCGCTGGCGGAAGGGCGTTTGGAGATTGTTCTGGAACCGGCAGTGATCCGTGCGGCGCTCAGCGGCATCGCGACGCTGGAACAGGCTGTGCTGGCGGCAGAGGTGGTGGATGCGTTGGAGGGCGAGCGCTTGCGTGTGGCCGCAGGCGTGGTGAAGGAGCAGATGAAACAGGGGCCCTTTTATGGGGTACTGGCGGCGATGATTGCGGCGCGCGCGCCCGGTTTGATCGACGCCGGAGAGTATGCGAAGTTCTGGAGCCCGCCGCAACTTTTCAAGCTGTCTTGCGCGGGCGTTTGCGTCCAGCGGCATCTGTTCTATAACGACCGCGATGGTGTGGAGTCGTACGAATCGTTCCGGGCGGCGCTGGCAGGCTGGGACGTTGAGCAGCGCGACGGGTGGATGAAGGCGTCGCGGCAGCAGGGCGAGAGGCGCGTGGTGATCTTCGCGAACATACCACTGGATGGGGCGAGCGGGGAGACCGAACGGCGGGAGAAGGCGGTGGAAGCGGCGATGGGCGGCACACGCCCGACAGTGTTGGTGCATCGGGGACATGCGTATCACGTCGAGAATTCGCTGAAGCAGATGAGCCGCGAGAATGCGCTGGTGGTGTTGGGCAGTTGCCGGGGGTTACGCGACGCGATGAAAGTGCTGGAAGCAGCGCCACGG
>JAEUQD010000121.1 GCA_016789925.1 Bryobacterales bacterium
TTCTTCTCCCTATTTCTCGTAGTCGTTGTCGGGACGCCAGTTCTTGGCGCGCCCGAGTTTCTGCATGTAGGCGACGATCGCCTGAAACTCCTGCTCGTTCTCGACGATCCACGGGAACGGAGGCATGATGGAGCCGGGCACAAGGTCGCGCGGGTTGCGGAAATGCGTCCGGTGCCACTGGGCGTCGTACTTGCCGCCTACCCTCGACAGATCGGGGCCGGTACGCTTGGTGCCGAACATATGCGGCGAGTCGTAGACGAACTCGTCGGGCGTGGAGACCGGCGACTCTACTCCCTTCCAGCCGGAGCGCTTGACGTCGGAAAGCAGTGTGCGGGTTTGTTGCGTGTGGCAATACCAGCAGCCTTCGCGGACATAGATGGCGCGTCCGCGAAGTTCCTGCTCGGTGTAGGGTGTGAGCTGGCCGGTGGGGCCCTTGGACGGATCGTCGTTCTTGAAGGGCATCGACCAACTCTTGTCGACCAGCGGCGGGACCACAGTGGTGAGGATGCCACCGATGAAGAAGAACAGCAGCGAGAAGATTACCGCCCACGTTGCGCTTGTATCTGCTTTTCGTAACATGGCAATTTCTCCTTAGCCGGTTAAGCGGCTGCCTTCTCCGGCTCAGTCTCGCCCAGGAATGTAGCCAACACGTTGTACGAGAAGGTGACAATTCCGAGGAACATCAGGATTCCAGAGAAGAACCGGACGACCCACACCGGGTTGAGCGCTTTGACCGTATCGATAAACGGGATGGCCGGGTTATTCCACTGCCAGCCCTGCCAGAAGCCACCCAGCCACAGGGTGACGAAGAAGCCCAATCCGCCGATCATCAGCAACCAGTAGCTCCAGTTGGCCAGCGCCTCGGAAAACAGCTTGCGGTTCAACATGCGGGGAATCGTGTAGTAGGTTCCGGCGATGGCGAAGAATGAGAATGCACCCAACACCGCCATGTGTGCGTGGCCGGGAATCCAGTCGGTCTTCGAGACGATGGCGTTGACGGCGCGCAGGCTGTGCATGGGTCCCTGGAAGCAGGTGAGCAGGTAGAACACCACGCCCGACATCAGGAACTTCAGCGGTACGTTCCCTCGCATCTGGTGCCACTGTCCTTTCATCGTCGCGAAGAAGTTATACACCGCGGCCCACACCGGAATCAGCAACATGACCGAGAAAGCGATCGTGATGGTCTGTAACCACTGCGAAATGGGGCCATGGATCATGTGATGCGCTCCGGTCCAAACGTAAACGAACGCCAGCGACCAGAAGCCGATCATGGATAGCTTGTGACTGTGCAGAGGAGTATTCGACGACTTGGGGATGTAGTAGTAGGCCAACGCCAGCCCGACCGGAGTGAAGATCAAGCCGACGGCATTATGGACGTACATCCAGTTGAGGTTGGCCTGGTTGACTCCAGTGGCGAACAGCACAGCGAAGTTGCCGGTCAGATAGACGAAGGCTGTCCAGAGGATGGTCCCCATGACATACCAAAGAGACACGTACATGGCTTCGAACTTACGCTGGGCGATGGTGGCGAAAATGTTGGCGCCGAACATCACCCAAGCCACGACTACCAGGACGTCGAGCCAAGTGGGCAACTCGGCGTATTCGAGCCCCTGGTTGATGCCGAGCAGCAGGCACACCACCGCGCTGAGGACAATGAAGTTCCACAACGCGGCTGTCGCCAGGCCCAGTTTCTCGCTATAGAGCTTGACGCCGCACAGCCGGGGCACGAGGTAGAAGGTGAGCCCCATGTCCGCGGACAGCAGCCAGCCGAACAGCATGCCGTTCACATGGAGCGGGCGTAGGCGACCGTAGGTGAGATATTGCACTGTGCCCAACAACTCAGGCCAGACGAACTTGGCGGCAATCGTGACGGCGATGATGCCCACGATGAAAAAGTAAGCGACGGAACTGATCAGGAACCATTTCGCCGTCGCGTCGGTGTGGACCGGGGCGGCCGTGGATGCTCCCACTCCCGGCTGCACTCGGGCGCTACTGTGCTCTTGCATGGAGACTCCTCGTCTTCGGATTGATGCTGCGGATGAAATTGACCAGGTCACCGACCTCGTTTTGCGACAAACCGTAGTCGATCCAGGGCGGCATGGCCGTTCCCTGAACTCCGTAAAGGATGGCGTCGAACAGGCGGTGATCGTCGACGGAATTGACAAACCAGGCGTTGCGCAGATTGCGCGGACGCGGCAGTATGTCGAGTGAATTCGGACCCTTGCCGTCGGCCTTGCGGCCATGGCATCCCGAACAGCGGTCGAGAAACATCCTTTCCCCGCGAGCCGCCGACTCGGTGCTCATCGCCACCGGGTTCGCGGCGGGGACCTTGCGCGGTTTGATTTCGCGACGCGCTTCCTTGGTAAAGGTCGTCAGTACGTACTCCAGAACGCCGTCCACTTGCGCGGTGGTCAGCGTCTTTCCCCAGGCGGGCATCGACGTACCGTCAACCCCGTGCTGGATGGAGTTCTTCAAACGTTCCAAGGGCTTGCTATTCATGAAGCCGGCCTTGGTGAGGTCACGCGGATAGGGGTCGAGATAGATGGCAATCGGACCATGCCCGTCGCCCTTTTCTCCATGGCACCGCTGGCACAACGTCTTGTAGGTATCTGCCGCCGGAGTGGCCGCTGGAAGCGGCGTCTTGAGGCCCGCCAGATAGGCTGTCAGGGCGCGGAAGTCCTCATCCACGAACCGGAAGGTCGGCATGATGGAGTCGGGCATGGTGGCGCGCGGGTTGCGGAAATGGTCGTAGATCCAGGTTTCGTCCTTGAGCAGGCCCTCGAAGCTCAGATCCGGGGCGATGCCGCCGTCGCGGCTGCCCAGCTTGTGGCAGGCGGTGCAAGCCCGGTCGACAAGGAGCTTTTCACCTTTGGCGGCCAGTACGGGACTCGTGGTGGAAGGGAGCGCGCCGGCGATGCCCGCTTCGGCGCTCGTGCGCTTGAGGCTCAGTTCCGCGCGGAACTTGTCGAGCGATGTTTCCGCGAAGTTCAGCCCACGGCGGCTCTTGAGGAAGATCACCAGGGCCCGGACGTCGTCTTCGCTCAGGTTGAACTTCGGCATGAACGACGTGGCGCTGTTGGCGCGCGGCTCGACAATGGACTCCCACAGGTAATCGACCTTGAACTTCTTGCCCGACTCGGTGAGGTCCGGGCCCAGCGTGCCGTCCGAGAGGCCTTCGATGCGGTGGCAGCCATAGCAGTTGGTGGCCTGGAATAGCTGGCGGCCACGGCTTACGGTCGCGGTGCCGGCAAATGTTTCTTCCGTATGGCACTGAGCGCAGTTAGCTTCCATAAACTGCTTGCCCTTCAGCTTCGGCTGCAGGTCTTTGCGCCAGTTGGTCTGTACGATGAAGCCGGCCAACGGGTCGGGCCAGTAGTGGTCTTCGCCGTGGCTGTAGTGCGTTTCCAGCCCGCGGCCTTGGCCATCGTGGCAAACCGTGCAGCCAAAGTCGGAGAACTTGTGGCGGCGCTCCCAGCGGTTGTTCACCAGCCGATCGCCGAGGGCCGCCGAATAGGGGTGCGTTTTCAAGGGCTCGGCGTGCTTGTCGAAACGCGGATCGTCCATGGCGATATGACAGGTCGTGCACCGGTCGATGCGCGTTTCGCCGAAACGGGTGACGATCAACTGCTCGATGCGCGGTGACCGGCCCGTGACGGCGGCGCGTTCGGCCTCGGTTTTGGCGAGTCCGCGGGCCTGATCGAAGTAGGTAGTCTGGTAGTCCTGCCACTTATGAAAGAACTGCTTATAGAAGACGAGGCCGTGGACCACGAGAATCACGAAAGCGGCAACAGAAAGGGCTAATCGCATGGGTGTACCTCGCCTACCAGGGACTGATGAATTCCCAGTTGGGTCCGCGGAAGAAGGTGCCGATCACGACCAGGATGAGGTTGATCGCCACCACGGAGATGTAGATGGTATTGGGTAGCAGGCGCTCGCGGGCAAACCACTTGCCCACGCCGCCCGGCCGGCGGTCGAGGTAAGGCGAAAGGATCAAAAGGATGACGAAGATGGTGGGAATGCCGACGCCGCCCCAGAAAGCGGAGTAACTGACCAACTCCTGCAAGCCCAGGAAGTACCACGGCGCCTTGGCGGGGTTTGGCGGGTGCATGATGTTCACCGGTTCTTCCAGCGGTGCGTTGAAGAACAGCGACACCACCAGGATCACCGCCAGCGTCAATACAAAGACGAATAGCTCGGCCAGCAGCAGGTTGGGCCAGGCGAAAACCGAACGGTCCGGTACATTGCCCACCTTGGCCACCTGGGCGCGCACGAAGCCCTGCAAGCCATAGAGTTTGTCCTTGGCGAGCGGGACAGCGCGCACGGTGACCGCGACGGGCACTTCGGCGGCCGGCGCGTCTTCTTCCTCGGGCCGCGACAAGCCGCCGTCCTTGCGGATTCGCCAGAAGTGGATGGCGATTAGCAGAATCATGACCGCTGGCAGTACCGCCACGTGCAGGACATAGAAGCGCAGTAGCGCCTCCTGCCCCACAGTCGCATCGCCCAGAAGCAGGAACTTAATCTGCGCGCCCATCACCGGCGCATAGCCGGCGATGGCGGTTCCCACGGTGATCGCCCAGAATGCCAACTGATCCCACGGCAGGAGATAGCCGGTGAAGCTGAGGAACAACGTGATCAGGAAGAGCAGCACGCCGATCACCCAGTTGAACTCGCGGGGCTTCTTATAGGAACCGGTCAGGAACACCCGGCACATGTGCAGGAAAACGACCGCGACCATGCCGTGTGCCGACCAGCGATGCATGTTGCGTAGAAACGTCCCGAAAGCGACCGAACCGCGCAGATCCAGCATCCGGTCATAGGCCTGCGTAGTGGACGGCACGTAATAGAACATCAGCAGGATGCCGGTAACCGTAAGAATCACAAACAGGAATGTCGACATCAGCCCCAACCCCAGGGTGTAGAGGGGCCGCAGTGTGTTGCGATGGACCTTGACGGGATGAATGTGGAGGAAGAAGTTGGAAAAACTGGTGGAGGCGCGTCCGAGGTCCGAATGGGGCAGCGAGTTCCGGAACACGGAGTGCCAGAGGTTGGCCGGCAGTTGCTTGAGGTTGGCCAGCAGGTTGGGAGGCTTGGTCGTCGCGGCGCTCATAGGTTCAGATAGCTCCCAGGCTCGATTTCGGCGTCTTTGTCGACTTCGAGTTCGCCGTTGGGCGCCAGCGTCACCTTGAACCAGGGGAGCGGCTTGGGCGCGGGACCACCGGTGACATTGCCATCGGTGTCAAAACGCGAACCGTGGCAAGGACACGCAAATCCGGTATCGGAGATGCCGACTATGCAGCCTAAGTGCGTGCAGGTGGTTGAGATGGCCGCCATGCGGTTGCCTTCGCGCACCACGCAGACGCGGCGCTCTTCGAGAGCAAGGCGTGTTCCAGGCGGAAATTCATCCGGTTTGCCGATGGTGAACCGCTGCGGCGGTCCGTAGGTTGCCCGTGGCTTGATGAAGATGAAATTCGAGAATGCGCTCAATATTGCCGAACCGAACAGGCCGAACCCCGTCAGCCACCCCAGCAGCCGACGGCGGTTTGCGTTGGGTTCGTCTACCGCTGTCTCATTTGGCTTCTTCGTCGCCGTGATCATCATCCTTGTCGCTCTCCTTCGAGGAATCCACCAGTTGCTCCACGTCGGACCAAAAGACCTGGTACTTTGCGTCTTCCAAGTTATGAAACCAATTGCGTTTGACCGCGAAAATAAACAGACAGGCGGCGCCAAGCCCCATCATCAGGCTGGCCGCCATGGCTACGAACGTCAGTTCCATGGCACGCTGCCGGCTGTCCCGCTGGTCAGCACACAGACTTCCAGCGGGGGTAAAGGGTGGGACTGCCGCGCCAACTCGGTCAGAGTGGCGCTCCGTAGGACTTCTATCAGCGCGGCCTGAGCCCGCGCCCACACCAGGTGCGCGCCGCACCACGTGGACCGGGAACATGGTGTCGACTTTTCCAGACACCGGTTGAGCGCCAGCGGACCTTCGATCGCCTCCAAAACATCGAGCAGCGTCAACTGGTCGGCCGGCCGCGCCAGCGCGAATCCACCCGATGCGCCGCGCCGCGACACGATCAGACCTGACCGCGCCAGTGACTGGAGGATCTTGCTGAGGAAATGGGTAGGGGTCTGGCTGGCTTCGGCCAGAATGTCGCGGCTGGCGCGTTCCCCCACGGGCAGGGAAGCCAAGTGGATCATGACGCGGGCGGCGTAATCGGCGGTAAGCGTCAATTGCATGGCGGACCGCTAATAAGACTAATTAGAGTCGGTTTGTCTGATTTTGTCAAGACCACGTGGATATCGGGTCTGCTGGGAGCAATTTGCGTGCCACGACAAATTGCCAGGTTTTCCGTCATCCTGGCGTGTTTCTCCGCACCTCGGATCGGGATTTCACGCAGCCCCTGCGCAATTCCCGCTACCCTAGCCCCATGGCCTCCGCCTTCCTTCTTGCTTTTGTGCTCCTGTCGACCCTCAGCGAACGTACGGGACTTCCGCTTGCCGACGCCACTACAATCGACCTGATTCAGTACAGTTCCGGCGACCGTGCACACCAGTCCGTTCAACGGTTGTTTCTTTGGAAGCGGGTTGACGGAACCCCGGACTATGCCGCCTCGGTCGACTGGGTGCGCGCGCAGGCGCTCGAGATTGGTTTGAAACAGGTTGAGATCGAGCGGTTTCCCCAGCCCAAGGTTTGGAAGCCCCGCCGTGGTGAACTATGGATGCTCGAACCGCACCGCGTCAGCCTTACCACCTATGCGGAACTGGCGTTTTCCCTCTGCCGGTACAGCGCGGCGGCGGATGTCGAAGCGGAACTGGTCGATATTGGCAGTGGACTGGCGGATTCGGACTACACCCAGCCGGTTGCCGGAAAGATCGTGCTGACGTCCAGTGATCCGGCCCTGGTTCTCCAGAAGGCCGTGCGGGACCGCAAGGCAGCCGGCGTCGTGTCCTACTGGACGATTCCGGAATGGGACCGGCAGAATCGCCAACCGCACGAAGTCGTAGACATTGTTGGGTGGCGAGCGCTGCCGGCCAACAGCGGCACGTTCGCATTCATGATCTCGCCGCGCCGTGCCTATGAACTGCAGGCGGTCCTGAAGCGAAAACCAATCCGTCTCCATGCCGTTGTCGAGGCGGAGACCGGGGAGGGTTCGATGGACATCGTGACGGCCGCCCTACCGGGTGCGGGGCGGGTGAATGAGGAGATCGTTCTCAGCGCGCATCTCGATGAAATCGGGGCGGATGACAATGCATCGGGGTCGGCCGTGCTGCTCGAGGTGGCCCGGACCCTCCATCACCTGGTGGTGGCCGGCAAACTGCCCCCTCTACCGCGGTCGGTGCGGTTCATCTGGGGTCCGGAGTTTGCGGCTACGCAGGCGTGGCTTGGGCGGCATGGCGGCGAGCCGATCAAGAGGCTGGCCGGGTTTAATATCGACCAGTGCGGCGCGGACCTGGTGAAGACCGGCGCGGTGTTTAACATGGTGCGTACACCCGATTCGACGCCCAGCTATTTGAATGCGGTGATGGAATCGGTGATCGACTTCATGAATGCGGCCAACGATGTCACCTACCCCGAAAACAAGGAGTTTCATATCATTTCGGTGAACGGGACGCGGCAACGTCTTCAGGCGCGGTCGATCCCGTTTATCGCGGGCAGCGATCACGAAATCTACAACCACGCCGGGATCCCGGCCACATTCCTTACGGCGTGGCCGGAGAAGCACTATCATTCGAGCCAGGACACGCCGGACCAGGTAGACCCGACTCAGCTACACCGGGTTGCTTTCGCCGCGCTGGCAGGCATTGTCTCCATCGCGTACGCCGAGGATCAGCACGTTCCGTCACTGGCGGGGCTCACTCTCAGCTATGCCAAGAAGCATCTGCGCGAAGCCGAAGCGGCCGCGGTGCGCGCCGCGCTGACGGGAAGGCTCGACTATGCGCGTCAGCTGATTCGCCACACCTGCGCGCGCGAGGCGGCGGCCGTCCGGTCGACTCTGACGTTTGCCTCCACCGAGGCATCGCGCAACCGTGTGGAAACCCTCGCGAAACTGCTGGCGCAGGACGAATCTACCGCGTTGTCGCAGTTAGATCAGCTAGGCGCGAAGGGACCCGACAGCGTCTCCGGCCGCGTACCGCAACGGGCTCCGGGGCATCAGCTTACCAAACTCGCCACGGCGCTCCCCCGTTGCGCATCCCAGGCCGAAGGAATCCGCAAGATGCTTGCCACGGCGGAAGCCTCGCTCCAGAAGGGCGGCGCCGCATCGCTCCGCATATCCGACTTTCGCGATGCACCTTCGTTCTATGCGGACGGACAGCGCACGGTCGCCGAGATCC
>JAEUQD010000940.1 GCA_016789925.1 Bryobacterales bacterium
TCGCCGGCCGGAATGCCCGCCTTTTGGCGGACCAGTTCGATGGCGCGGTCCAGCCCGCCTAGTTCATCGATGAGTCCGTTCCTCTTGGCCTGTAGGCCCATCCAGGCGCGGCCCTCGGCAAGAGGCTCGATTTCCCCGACAACCTTCTTGCGGCCTTCAGAGACCCGGCTGAGGAAGGAGCGGTAGACGAAGTCAACGCCTTCGCGGAGTTTGGCTCTTTCGACCGGTGTCATCGGTTTATAGAGCCCGTCGATTTCGGCAAAGCGGCCCCGCGTCAGGATGTCGGTGTCGAAGCCGAGCTTGTCGTAAAGTCCGCGCAGATTGGGTTTGCCGTAGATGACGCCGATGGAGCCCGTGATCGTGTTGGCGTAGGACACTACCGGGTCGCCGGTCATGGCAATGTAATAGCCTCCGGACGCGGCGACGTCAGACATCGAGATGACCAGCGGCTTCTTCTTGCTCAGGTTCCGTACCGCTTCGAGGATCTCGTCGGAGGCGATGGCATCTCCGCCCGGCGAGTTGATCCGGAGAATGGCGGCGCTGACGGACTTGTCCTCGGCCACTTGGCGGAGCAGACGAATGAAAGGAGCCGACCGGATACCCTCGTCCTCGTCAAACGGCTGAACACTACCCCCGCGGGTGATGGCGCCTTCGCCGACCACCAGCGCAATCGACTTACCGCCGTCGAGCCCCAGCGATGTGCCGCGGACGCGGGCATAATCACGATGGGAGATGCGCTTGATGTCGGTGGTGGTCTTGAGGCGGGTCTTGAGCTGGTCGAAGACCTGGTTTTCATAGAGGAGCCCGTCGATGAGCTTGAACTCGATGGCCTTCGGCGCGAGGAACGGGCCCTGATCGATGAGTTGGCGCATCTCGTCCGGAGCCTTGTTGCGGGCCTTGCCGATCGTCTCGACCATGTCGTTGTACAGGATGTCGAGCATGGAGTTCAGCACTTCGCGCGTTTCCGGCGACATCGAGGTGCGTGTGAAGGAGTCGCCGGCATCCTTGTACTTGCCTGCGTGTTCGAGTTCCATCTCGACGCCGAGCTTGTCGAGCGTGCGCCGGTAGTAGGTGAGCTCGGCGCGAAGTCCTTTCAGGTTGAGGATGTCTTCGCGGGTGAAATAGATCTGATCGGCAGCCGTGGCGAGATAGTACTCGCGGGCGCCGGGGTTGCGGAGATATGCCAGAACGGGCTTACCCGAACGCTTGAAGCGGACAATGGCGTCGCGCAGTTCCTTGAGCCGGGCCCAGCCGACTTGGAGGTTGGCCGGCTCGATCACGATGGCCTCGACGCGGGCGTCTTTTTCGGCTTTGCGGAAGAGGTCCCAGACTTCATAGAGAGTGAGTGGGGTCTGCGACTCGAACCACGGGAGGGGAATGGCCACGGGGGCGCGCTCCGGGATGGAGCCGTCGAGATGGACGATCAGTGTGCCCTTGGAGGGGATTGATGGCTGGCCGTCTCCCAGTTTGATCGCCGCGAAGACGAGGATCACCACCGTCAGGCCAGCCAAGACAAAACCGGCCAAGAGCCCAATCAGAAACTTTCGCACCGTGGTGCTCCTTTGCTGCCTAGGCGCCGTCGAGGATCAAGTCGACGCGGCGGCTGACTTCGGCGAGGTATGCGCGGTCGCCATCCGGGAGTTCGACGGTTGCCGTTCCACGATACTTGATGTCGCGGAGGGCGTTGTAGACTTCCTTCCAGTCGATATCCCCTTCGCGGAGGGCGACAAAGTCGGCCTCCCGTTTGCGGGTTTGGGGATTCTGCTGGAACTTGAAGTCTTTGAAATGGAGTTTGACGATGCGGTTGCCGAGAGTGCGAATCCAATCCTGGGGATAGGACCAGATCAGAATATTGCCGACGTCAAAGTAGGCCTTGACCCAGGGGCTTTTGAATTCATCCACATAGTGGGCGAATTCGAGGGGGCTGACGAGGAACTTGTTCCAAACCTCTTCGACGGCGATGATGACCTTGAGCTTTTCGGCGAGGGGAATCAACTCACGGATGCGCTGCTGCGAACGATCCCATGCCTGCTTGTAGGTGGTTTGCGGATTAACGACGGCGGGAACGAGGAGAACCGTTTCGGCGCCCCAGAGGGCGGCGTTCTGGAGGCTGGTGCGCATGGCGTTCATGCTGCGCTTGACCACTTCCGGATCACCGGAGGAGAGCGGGTACCGCCAGTGATCTCCGTTCATCACTGAGTGAATGCGGAGTTTGGCGGCGTCGGCGGCTTTCTTGATCGCCTCGGCATCGCGAGGGTCGTTGGTTTGAGGGCACTCCATTTCCTCAAAGCCGACGTCCTTGGCCAGCTTGCAGCGCTCTTCGAGGCTGAGCGTTTTCGGCAGCATGCCGAACCAGACGGCCTTCTTAATGGGCAAGCGGCCGGCCGACTGACCAAGCACGGGGGCAGCAGCCGCGAG
>JAEUQD010000150.1 GCA_016789925.1 Bryobacterales bacterium
GCCTTCGTAGCAATGCGGACGCAGGCGTCGCACATGATGCACTTTCCTGGCTCGTAGACAATCTCGGGGTGTGAGATGTCCTGGGAGAAACGGCGCCGCGTTCCTGCGAAGCGGTAGACGTCCGCCTGGTACTCGGTCGCGAGAAAGCGCACCTGGCAGCAGTCGGCCTTGCGGCAGCCGCAACTCAGGCAGCGGCCAGCTTCGCGGTGGGCGTCGGCGTCCGACAGGCCGAGGTCGATCTCGTCGAAGCTCCCCATCCGGTGCTCTTTGGGGATCTCCGGCATGCGTACCCGCGCGGCTTTTTCAATCGCGCGGAAAATGGCGGCACGCTCCCCGTCGTCCACCGGCCACATCGCGATGTCGCGCATGGCCGGCTCCCCCGATAGCGCCTCGCCGCGAAGATATTGATCGATGGAATAGGCAGCCATGCGTCCGGCGGCCACCGCGCGCACTGCGAGGTCCGCACCCAGCACGGCATCACCGCCGGCGAAGACGCCGGGCAGGTTTGTGGCGAGCGTCTTTTCTTCGGCGGCGATGCCCCAGCCGGTGACCTGCAGTCCGTCGCTCTCGGCCAGTGCCCGCTCCACTGTCTGCCCGATCGCCGCAATCACAGTGGAGCATTCGATGACGAATTCCGACCCTGCCATCGGCACGGGGCGCCGCCGTCCGGAGCCGTCCGGCTCACCCAACTGCATGCGCTGGCAGGTGAGCGACAGGCGGTGGGCTGGTCCGCGTTCGATCCGCAGCGGCATCGCCAAGTACTCGATCTCGACCCCTTCGAATTCAGCCGCCTCCACTTCTTGCATGAGACACGGCATCTCCTGCCGGGTGCGCCGGTACAGGATTCTGACCTTGTGCGCGGCCAGGCGCGCCGCGGAACGCGCACAATCCACCGCCGTGTTGCCCCCGCCGACGACCACTACGTCCGCGCCGAGAACAGGCGGGTTGCCCTCGGCCACCATTTCGAGAAACTCGATTCCGGACAGGGCCAGTTCCTCACCTTCGCACCGGAGCGCCTGTGCGCGCTGCGCGCCGATTGCGACGAACACCGCGTCGTAGTCGGCTCGCAGTTCGGCGAGAGTGAAGTGCTGCCCCCAGTGTTCGCCCATGCGGAACTCGGCGCCCAGTTTGCGAACCACATCGATCTCGTCGTCGAGCACGTCCTTCGGCAGACGGAACGCAGGGATGCCGTAACGCAGCATGCCACCCGGCGCGGGCGCGGCGTCATAAAGTGTGCAGGCGTGGCCCTTCTGGAGCAGGAAGTAGGCCGCGGCCAGTCCCGCGGGCCCCGCCCCAACAATCGCCACCGACTTGCCGGTGGAGGGCGCGCGTGGCGGCACGTAGGATTCCCCGGCCCGATCCTTATCGGCCGAGTAGCGATGCAGGGCCCCGATGGCCAGCCCCTGGTCGTGGTCGCACCGCCGGCACTCCTGCTCGCACAGTCGTGGACAAATCCGGCCCAACGAGCCCGGCAGCGCCAGGCGCTCGACGATCGTTTGCATCGATCGGCGGTGATCGCCCGCGGCGATCTGGAAGACAAAGCCGGGAATGTCCAGCCCGGCCGCACACCGCGCGGCACAAGGCGCGACGCAATCGCCGGCATGGTCGGAAAGGAGCAATTCGAGCGCCATCTTTCGCGCCTGGCGCACGTCTTCGCTGTCGGTGATTACGACCATGCCTTCGGCAACCGGCATGGCGCAGGACGGAGACAGAGTGCGGCGCCCCTCGATCTGCACCGCGCAGACAAAGCACGAGGAGGATGGCTCCAGCCCCGGCACATGGCACAGGGTCGGAATGTGGATGCCCAGCCAGCGCGCTGCTTCGAGTACCGTCGTCCCTGGCTTCACGCGGACACTTCGGTGATCGATGGTGAGGGCTACGGTCTCCATCTAGATCACCTCGATGGCTTCGTCCTGACAGGCCTGCAAGCACATGTCGCAACGGGTGCAGAGGGCGGCGTCGATCGTGTGCTTTTCGTAGGGCCGGAACTCGATGGCGCCCACCGGGCACACCTGCGCGCAAAGGGTGCATCCGATGCAGTTGTCCTTCACGCGATACTCGATCAACGCCGGGCAACGGCCCGCCGGGCAGCGTTTGTCGCGCAGGTGCGCCTCGTACTCGTCGCGGAAGTAGCGCAGCGTCGTCGCCACCGGGTTGGGCGCCGTCTGACCCAGCCCGCACAGGCTGCCGCGGCTCACGTAATCGACGAGTGTTTCGAGTTTCTCCAGATCGTCCGGCCTGCCGTGGCCTTGGCAAAGCCGGTCGAGAATCTCGAGCATGCGCTTGGTGCCAATGCGGCAGAAGGTACACTTGCCGCAGGATTCGGCCTGTGTGAACTGCAGAAAATAGCGCGCCATGTCCACCATGCAGTCGCGGTCGTCGAGCACGACAAGGCCGCCCGAGCCCATGATCGCCCCTGTCTTGGCCAAGGCATCGTAGTCCACCGTTGTCCCCGCCAGCCGCGCCGGAATGCACCCGCCTGACGGGCCGCCGATCTGCACGCCTTTGAACAGACGCCCGCCCTTGATGCCGCCGCCGATCTCTTCGACGATCTCGCGGATCGTGATGCCCATCGGTACTTCGATGAGGCCGCCATGGTTGATCTTGCCCGTCAGCGCGAAGACCTTCGTGCCCTTGCTGGTGGCGGTGCCGAGCGCGGCGAAAGCGTCCGCGCCGTGGCTCACGATCCACGGTACGCACGACAACGTCTCGACGTTGTTGATGACGGTTGGGCGGCCTCGGAAGCCGTGCTCGGCCGGGTACGGAGGGCGCAGCTTCGGCATGCCGCGCTGTCCCTCCAGCGAGAGGATCAACGCCGTCTCTTCTCCGCAAACGAACGCGCCCGCGCCCTCGCGGACCTCCATGCGCAGCGAGAAGCGCGATCCCAGAATCCGCTCGCCCAGGTAGCCGTGCTCGCGGGCCTGCTCAAGCGCGTGCCGGATCCGCCGCACCGCCAGCGGGTACTCGGCGCGAATGTAGAAATAACCTTCCGCCGCTCCCACCGCATAGGCGGCAATCGCCAGCCCTTCGATCACCCGGTGAGGGTCCGATTCCAGCACCAGGCGGTCCATGAACGCGCCCGGATCACCTTCGTCGCCATTGCAGACGACGTACTTGGTCTCCCCCGGCTGGACCCGCGCCATCGCCCATTTCCGCGCTGTCGGAAAGCCCGCGCCCCCGCGGCCGCGCAACCCCGAGTTGCCGATGGTGGTGATGACGTCCTCCGGCGACCGTTCCTTCAGGCACGTCGCCAGCGCCTGGTATCCGCCACGCTTCAGGTAGTCGTCGATGTTCAGCGGATCGACTTCGCCACAGTTCTCGAGCACGATCCTTCGCTGCGGGCCCAGATAGCGCGCTGCGGCGCCCGAGGCACGATCGAGTTCGAAATCGCTCGCGCGAGGCCGGCCGCCGTTGTGCCCCAGGTGGCCGGCCAGGGCCTCAGCGTGCCAGCGGGTCCGCGTCGTGAGGCGGCTCGGACGGATGTGCTTCCTCGCGATCTGCCGTGCGGCTTCCGGCGTTACATTCCCGTACAGAGTGGCGCGCCCGCCGGCCTCCACCACTTCCACGATCGGCTCGCGATGGCACATGCCGTTGCAGCCCACCGCCTTGACGATGCCGTTGGCGCCGGCCCGGCCGGCTTGCTCCAACAGGGCGGCCATCACCGGCTTGGCCCCGCTGGCCACCCCGCATGAGCCCAACCCGACCCGGATCTCCGTCGCACCCCGGTTCATGCGGACTCCTTCTCGGCCACCGCGTCGAGCGCCGCATAGGCGGTGGCCGGAGTGAGTTTGCCCGAAGTGTGCTCGTCAACCATCAGCACCGGGGCCAGGCTGCAGCAGCCGAGACACGCGACCTCCTCGATGGTGAACATGCGCTCGGGGTCCGTGTCCGCCCCCTCAGGAATGCGAAGCTGCCGCCGCAGTTCTTCGGTCACCGGCCGGGCGCCGGAGACATGGCACGCCGTCCCGTGACAGACGCGGACAATATGCCGTCCGACCGGGGAATGCCGGAATCGCGAGTAGAACGAGGAGGTGCCGGCGATCTGCGCTGGACGGATATCGGTAATCTCGCACACGCGCGCCAGTGCCGCGTCGGGCAGGTAGCGATAGTGTTCCTGGATCGCTTGCAGAATCGAGATGGCGGCTTCCTGCGATCTGCCCTCCCTCGCGACAATGGTGTCGACCATGCTGAGGTCGGGTTCCGCGGCCCCGGCTTCCTTGGCGGGCTTTGGCGGAGGCGCGGCGGTTTGCGCGGGTGGCGAAGGTTCGATCTGCACCAGCTTCGCCGCCGGGGGACGGTTGCCCGCATCGAGGGCGATCACCCACTTGGAGCCCGCGATGAAAGCGGCAGCGGAGGCGATCAGCAGAAGGGAGATCCAGTCGCCGCGCACCTTACGAGCACGGCGGGCCAGCGTCATGGCGTCGTGCGCGGCGGCCAGCTTGGGCGCGAACGAGGCGTCGCCTTGTACCTGCTTCTGCAACTCCAGAATGCGAGCGTCGTCGCCGGGCGCTCGTACGCGTGCGACGATGTAGTCCGCCGTCAGCGCCAGCACGCAGAGGGTGGTCAGCGTCAAGGCCGCCCTGGCCGCGGCCACGGCCGTGCGCCGTTTGATCTCCACGCTCATACCAGCGCTCCCGGGTTGGTCTCGCGTGGGCAGGCGGCGTAGCAGCGCGCGCAGTAGAGGCACTCTTTCCGAACAGCCCGCATGTTTTCAATCGCGCCGTACGGGCATGCCCCGGCGCACAGTCCGCAGTCGAGCTCTTTGTCAGGAGTGATGGTGACGCCCCGTTTGGCTACCCGCGAGATCCAGGAAAGCAGCCCGCCATAAGGGCACAGGTAGCGGCAATAGGGCCGGCCGACAAACATCCCTACTACCAGAAACCCTCCGCCGATCAGCATCATGTGCGCGAAGCCCTCGCGCCGGAAGAACCCCACGAACGGGTCGAACCGGCAGATGAGGAAATCGCGCGTCACCGCCGGCTGCACGGCCGCAACGATCGCAACCCCGAGGTAGACATATTTCAGCAAGCCAAGCGCGTAATCGAGACGCCTTGGCACCTGCACCGGCTTCAGTACCACTAATTCCTGCATCGCGCCCAGCGGGCAGACGCCGCCGCAAAACGCACGCCCGTAGAAGGCCGCCACCAACAACGGTAGAAAGAACACGGCTGTCACCACGATCGGGATCGAGTAGCCCGGATCGGTAAGCGCCACCGCCACGTTCTGTATGGAGCCGATCGGGCAGATGCAACCCTCCCGGTAGAAACCGAAATAGGCGAGGCACGCGGCCGTCAGCGCCAGCACCCACCGGCGGTCCCGGCGCGACAGCACCAGCCACACATTCACCGCCATGGCCGCCGCCAGCAGCACGACGTCCAGGATCTGGAGCCAATAGGCGCGAGGCCGCGGCTTCTGGACCGGCGGCGTCGCATAGCCGCCGCCGATGGTTTCTTCCTGGGGCGCGGTCTCGACGGGACGTTCGTATGGGACGGCCTGCGCCAAGCCTGTACCCGCTGAGTAAACGGTCAGGATCAGAAACGCAAACACCGCCACGAGGCAGCGCCGGAAGCGTTGGACGCCGGTCATGGGGTCGCCAGTAGTGCGGCCTTACGGACCGACAGCGCCTCTTCGGTCGGTCGTTGGACGAGCGCATCCTTCGGGCAGGTAGTCGAGATGGCGCAGCGGTTGCAGTCCACGCAGATGTTGTGGCGCACGCTGAGCACGATCGAACCCAACCCCAGCGGCTCCTTACAGGCCCTGACGCAGAGACCGCAGCCGTCGCACTTCTCTTCGTCGATGATGTACTCGTAGAAATTGTTGGCCGGGTCGTCGGGATCTACCCAGCCGATCGGTTCGCGCCTGATGGCATCGCGGGGGCAAAGTTTCTCACTCGGCAACCCCTTTGCGTCCACCGCGCTCTTGATATTGAAGTAGGCCGGACAGATGTAACAGCGTCCACACTCGGCAAAATTGTTTACGGCGCGGACGGCGGACTGCGCGACGACACATTCGGTCGTGCACAGGCGGCAGACCTCCGCGTCCAGTTCGCCGAGCCTGCTGTTGACGCAACGGGAGGCATCCACTTGCCAGACGACCTGCCCCTTCGCCTTCTGCACCAGGTAGCCCGCCGTGCCACCCAGCGAGGCAATCACGGCGCCGCGCACCACACTGCTCAGCACATTCCGGCGGCTGACTTCTGCGCTCATTTTCAGGTGTCTCCTTCAAAGGCGAGAATCGCGAGCCTTACCGTGTCGGCTACGTAAACCCGGCCGCGCCCGTCCACCGCGATGTCCATGTTCTTGCAGTTGGCGTCGAATACCTCCGACGCAATCACCGCGATCAAATTCCCGTCGCGGTCGTAGACCTTGGCCCGCGGGTCCGCTTTCTCGGTGGTGTAAATCCAGCCGTTTCCGGTTACCGTCACATTCGTCGGATTGCAGCACCCGGAGAAGCCCGCCGGATCCAGGCCGTCGAAGCGCCCCATGTACCCCAGCAGTTTGTCGTCCGGGCTGTAGCGCTCCACACGGTGTTTACCGGGATTGGCAACGTGGAGGATGCCCTCGGCATCGACGCTGAAGTCGACCACGCCGTTGGGAATCAGAAAGCCGCGCAGGCGGGTGTCTTTGCCGATGTTGTGCAGAAACTTTCCGCTTGCGTCATAACGGCGGATACAGCGGTCCTTGGCATCGGCCAGCAGCACGTCTCGCTGGACGAAGCCGATTGCCGATACGCGTCCAAGGAGTTCAGCGTCGGCCCAGGTGGCCGACAACCGGCCGCCGCAGAAGATCTCCACCTGGCCCTCCTGGCCCGCATAGACGGCGCCGTCCTCAGCCACGCCAACCGAGTACACCGGCTTCGTCGTGCTCCACCGCCGTAGTAATCGGCCATCGGGGTCAAAGACCAGAATCTCGGAATCGCCGGCGGCATAGAGCCGGTTCAGCCCGTCCACGGCCAGACCACGCAACGTCCGGGTAAATAGGCCCGGGGCATCGCCCCTACTACCGATCCGCAGCACCTGCCGGTAGGTCATAAAACCTCACTACTTGCCGCGTACGTCGAGACACACCATCTTGGTGAGGTCCCGCAGAACCAGTTTGCCGTCCGAGAGCGCCATCGGGCCCCAGACATCCGGACCGCTCAGAACCTGCGCCTTGGCCAGTTCCTTGTAGCCGGTCGTGTTGGCGTCGAGCAGCCGGAGCACTCCCGTCTTGCCCTCCAGCACGAAGAACATCCCGTCGGCCAGCAGATAGCTCCCCAGATCGAACACCGCCTTGCCTTCGCTCGTCCACACCTCCTTGCCATCCAAGGCAAGGCAGGTGAACAGCCCGCGACGCTTCTTGCCGACGGCGAACATGTGCCCCTGGTAAACGATCGGCGTGTGAACCTCGGAGTTCCACTCATTCAGCTTCAGGTCAAACACCGGCGTCGCCCGGAAGCTCGTCCCATTCGGTTGGAGCCGGATCATGACGCTGCCGGCGTCGTAGCTGGCCGTCATGAAAACCTGCTGCCCATCCGCGGCCAGCGGCGAGGGGGCCACGGCCACGTTGAACTTGCGCAAGTACTCCCACAGGAGCCTGCCGTCCTTGGCCGAGACCCCCAATGGCCCGTTCAGTGTCGCGTAAAGATACTGCTTCATGCCGCCAATAACTGCCGGCATCACCGAGGCGTGGCTCATCACCAGCTTGCCGGGGTTCGGCGTGCGCCAGATTTCCTTCCCACTCGCCTTGTCGAATGCGACCAGAATCGCCTTTCCGCCGGTCGCGATCACCACCCGGTCGCTCTCAATCAGGGGGTTCTGGCCGTTGTACCAGGATGGGATGATGGCGTCATACTCGCTGACGAGGTTCTTGGCCCAGACCTCTTTACCCGTCTTCGCGTCGAGGCAGTGGAACCCCAGCTTTGGGTCGAGTGAGAACACATATTTCCCGTCCACCGCCGGAACGGTACGGGTAATCGCGTGGTTGGGCCGTATCACGCGGGCCTGTTTGTACTGCCAAATCAGCTTTCCGTCCGTCAGAGACCGGGCGTTGACCACCCACTCCTTCTTCGCTTCGTCGTAGTCGTGATGGTAAACACGGCCGGCGACGATCGCCGCACCCGCGTAGCCCTGAGCCACCGGAACGCTCCACAAAACCTTCGGCCCGTTCGCGGGCCATTGCCGTAACAACCCTGTTTCCTTGGAGACATTGTCGCGAGCCGGACCGCGAAATTGGGGCCAGTCCGCTCCGTAGGATGCCGGCATCGCGACTGCCAGGAACAGACCGATATGCCACGTTGACCAGGTAAACATCATCTTGTAGGTTCTTATTAGCGACAGGCACTTTGGGTGCCATCCGGAAGCGCGTCTGGCAGGATGGTGAAGAAGGCCTTTTGACTACCCCTCGGTTACCGCCGCATCTCTGTAAGTGCATGCAAACACGCAGACACGTTTCTGAGCTGCACTCGTCTCCGAACGGTTTTGGGCCCTTTTCAGCATCCTGCGAGAACAGCTTCGAAAAACGCACAAACAGGTCTCAATAGGTTGGCTTTTGGTGGCGTGAGGCGAAGTTCCCCAGATGGGTGTGCCAGTTGCCCCACACGGGCGTCCCGTTGTTCTGAATCGTGAACGGCAACGCTCCCCATAATCACCAGATGAGTATTCTCAGGCCCCACTGTGTGTACAAGTGCCCAATGAGCAATGCCGTCCGCTGGAACATCAAGGCCTCCAAAGAAATTTGCGGGGACACCCCACTTCCACCAGGGCGCTATTGTGGAGGCATGCCCAAACTGGATACTCGGAAGTATCGTGTTCGCCCCGGCGAACGGGTCAACCTCAAGCGCTGGCCCACCCAAGCCAAGCCCATCTTCGACTCCAGGGAGCAGTATGCGGAAGCCCTGGCGGACCACGTGGCACAGTTGAGTTCCCTCCAGAACCTGCTCTACGCCGATGACCGCTACGCCCTCCTGTTGATCTTTCAGGCCATGGATGCCGCCGGCAAAGACAGCACGATCAAGCATGTCATGTCGGGCGTCAATCCACAGGGCTGCCAGGTCCACAGTTTCAAGCATCCCGGACCCGAAGAGTTGGACCACGACTATCTCTGGAACCCCGTGAAGCGATTGCCCGAACGCGGCCGCATTGGCATCTTCAACCGCTCCTACTACGAAGAAGTGTTGGTTGTGAAGGTGCATCCCGAGATCCTCGCCGCTCAGAACCTGCCCCACGATACCCTCAAGGAGAAAGACTTCTGGCAGGAGCGCTACCGCTCCATGGTCGGCCTCGAACGGCACCTGCACCACAACGGCACCCGCATTGTGAAGTTCTTCCTGCATCTTTCCAGGGACGAACAGCGCAAGCGCTTTCTCGAACGGCTCGACGATCCCGAAAAAAATTGGAAGTTCAACGCGGGCGACCTCAAGGAGCGCGCCCTGTGGGACGATTATCAATCCGCCTACGAGGATTGCCTCAGCGCCACCAGTACTAAATTCGCCCCCTGGTACATCGTCCCCGCCGACTTCAAACCGCAAGCCCGGCTCATCGTCTCCCAGGTGATCCTGGAGACGCTCAAGGACCTGAAATTGAAGTACCCCGCCCTGAGCGCCGCCCAGAAAGCGGACCTGAAGGAGTTTCGCCACGCCCTCTCCAAGCCCGCATAAGCCGCGTGAAAGAGTTACCCTTCACCATGTTTTCGCTTCGGTGAAAATTTTCCGTTCACCGCCAATTCAAATTTATTTTTCCCATCTTTTTATCGCTTTACAAAGACCTGCCCACGCAACTTTTCAGACTCATCCTCCATCCTGGGCCCGGTATGAGCACTTTTACCTGTTTCTCCCCCTCCTCGAAATCGACAAATTTCGACACTAATTTATCCCCTGTCCAGTCCGGCGCTGCCATTGCGCTCGGCTTCGGACTTAGTGCCTCCGCCGTTGCCGCGAAGTTCCACCTCCACCGTTCCACCATCCACAACTGGTTGAAGATTCCTGCCTTCTTCGCCGCTGCGGAAACATGCCGGGCCGAGTTCGAAACCCAGTTCCGCAACCACCTCGCCATGCTCACCCGCCTTGCCCTGAACAACATCCGGGAAATTCTCACCAATCCCGATGCTTCGCCATCCGTTCGCCTCAAGGCCGCCCTCGCCGTCCTCAAACAGGATTGGGAACTCCCCCATTCGACAGATTTCGACACTTTTTCACAGCAATCCGACGAACTGCCAAACGAAATGCCGCCAGACTCTCCGGACAATCAAATCAACGACTTGCGAAACGAAATGACCCCGGACTGCCACGAACCGGCGCCCGCCGCGCCCCAACCCATCCGGAGTGTCAAGATCGGCCGCAACGAACCCTGCCCCTGCGGCTCCAATCTCAAGTACAAGCGTTGTTGCGGAAAGTGAGATTCGACACTTTTCGACACCTCGTTTCCAATAAAATCAATAACTTGCGAAACGAAATGGCCGCCCAGTGACGGGGATTGGGGACGGACAGAACTCATGCCACCGTCGCCGGGCCTCCACGACGGATGCGGCACGTTTCTCATTTCGGATGTACGATACGAATGTGTTGACCCGACGAGCTTTTGGGATGTTGCCGGCAGCCCGGGCGCTGGCGGCGGTTGATTTTCCGCAGTGGCGGGGCCCGAACCGGGATGGTGTGGTCGGTTCCGTCAA
>JAEUQD010001000.1 GCA_016789925.1 Bryobacterales bacterium
ACTCCGTAGTCCATAAAGTTGAGCGCGCGCGGATCGTCGCTCGTTTGCAAATAGGACGGGATGAGCGAAAAGGCCCGCTTCAACACGTCGGGATGGCGTGTGTAGAACGCGCTCAGGTCGATCGGTGTCAGCAGCCACTTATGTGGGTTCATGACCAGTGAATCGGCGCGGTCCACCCCGTCCATGTAGTGGCGCATCGACGGCACCAGAGCGGCGGCTCCGCCATACGCGGCATCGACGTGCAGCCACAGACGATATTTTGCCGCCAGGTCGACGATGGCGGGAACCGGGTCAACAGCAGTAACCGCGGTGGTGCCGACGGTGGCCACAACGCAGCAAGGGTGCTTGCCCGCGTTGATGTCCGCGCCGATGGCCGCTTCCAGCAGATCCGGCCGCATCCGGAACGCCTCATCAGTCCCGATCTTGCGGACGTTGTCCTGCCCGATGCCGATCGTAATGGCGGACTTCTCTACCGACGAGTGCGCCTGCTCGGAACAGTACACCACGAGGTTGCCGTTCGCTCCTCGTGTCCGGGCCTCACTATCGCACGTCTCCCTGGCAGCCACCAGCGCGTGCAGCGTCGAAATGGAAGCGGTGTCGTAGATAATTCCAAAGAACTCCTCCGGCAAACCCAGCCACTGGCGCAGCCAGTTCATCGTCACCTGCTCCATCTCCGTGCCCGCCGGCGACGAGCGCCACAGCATGTGGTTGACGTTCAACGTGGAGATCAGCATCTCCGCCAGAATGCCCGGCGGCGCGCCCGACACCGAAAAGAACGCATAGAAGTTCGGGTGATTCCAATGCGTGTTGGCCGGCACCACCAGGCGGCGGAAATCCTCAAAGATCTGCGCGAAGGGCTCCGGCGTCTCCGGCGCGGCGTCGGGCAGCGCGTCGATCAACCCGCCGGGTTTCATGTCCGGAAATACCCGATAATCACGAATGTGGGCAAAATAGTCGGCCATCCAGTCCACAAGCTCGTGGCCGGCGGCGCGAAACTGTTCAGGATCCATCCATTTCAGTGTATATTGGCATCGGAGACTTCTATGTCTGATTTATCACGCCGGTCGATGCTGGCCGCTACTTCGACGTTTCTTTACATCAAGCCGGAACTCGTGCGCGGGGCCGGCAAGGAAAAACTGAAAGCCGGTGTGATCGGCTTGGGAGGACGTGGCCGGCAGGCCGTGGTTGACCTGCTCACCGCCGACGAAACCGCCGAGTTCGTCGCCGTGGCCGACATTTTCGAAGATAAGCTCGAGGGCAACCTGCGCTGGTTGAAGGGCGACCCGCGCAACGCCGCTGTCGCCGAACGCGTCAAGGTTTCACCCGAGCATCGCTTCGTGGGCTTCGACGGCTACAAGAAACTGCTCGCTTCCGATATCGACCTCGTGATCCTGTCCACGCCGCCCGGCTACCGGCCCGAACACTTCGAGGCCGCCGTCGAGGCCAAGAAGCACGTCTTCTGCGAAAAGCCGTTCGGAACCGACGCCACCGGCGTCCGCCGCTTCATGGCCGCGGCGAAGAAGAGCGAGGAGTTGAAGCTCACCGTGGTGAGTGGCGCCCAGCGCCGCTTCGCCTCGGATTACATGGAAACTGTCGACAAGATCAAAAACGGAGTCATTGGCAATGTTGTAGCCACTTATGCCTACTGGGTGGGGACGCCCGTGATCTTCCAGAAATCCCGCAACCCTAAGTGGGGCGAGATGGAGTGGCACCACCGCAACTGGTACTCGCACTTATGGCTCTGCGGCGACCAGATTGTCGAACAGCATTTGCATAACATCGACGTCATTAACTGGGTGATGGACGCTCATCCCATCAGCGTCGCCGCGCATGGTGGCGCCGTCTGGCGTCCTCGCGACGAAGTGCATGGCTCCATCTACGACCATATCTCGGCCGATTTCATCTATCCCAACGGCGTCCGCATGTCCAGTTACTGCCGCCAATATCCCGGCGAGAAGATGTACCGCAACGTGAGCGAACTCGTGATCGGCACTAAAGGCCGTTCGAACGGTAAGGACCTGGGTACCAAGGGCGAGAACCCCTATGTGTCCGAACACCGCGCCCTGGTGGCCTCCATCCGCGGCGACGGCAAGTACATCAACCACGCCATGCCGGTGGCCGAGTCGACGCTGACGTGCATCATGGCCCGCGAGTCGGCCTATTCGGGCTTGGAGATCTCCTGGGACATGATCATGGACTCCAAACAGGACCTCTCGCCAAAGGCATTCGGCTATAAGGAGAAAATGCCGTCAACGCCCTTCCCGGTTCCGGGTCAGTATCAGTTCCTGTAACTACCGCCCCGCAAACACGCGAACATCGCTGACCGCGAACGGTTCGCCGTTGGAAAACGTCCCGTCGAAGCGAAGATACCGCACGGTGGTCGGGGCCACGTGGTCTGTTTGCAGTCCGCGCCAAGGCCCGTAGCGGCGATCGACAATCGTCGTCCACGTCTGTCCGTCGGTCGATCCTTCAATCCGATAGCGCGCATAGGGTGCGGGTTTCTTGTGCCAGTCCGGCACGGTGTAATCGATGAATGCCGGAAGTTGGTACCGCAGTGTGCCGATGCGTGCAGGTTGGTCGAACGTGATAAGGGTTTGGTTGCGCTGTGCCGCCGGGACGAGGTCGCCGCCATCGCCGAGCGGCTGCGCGGTATCGACATAATGGCGGAGCAGGCGGCGGTAGAGTTCGCGATACAGCGTGCTGCCGGGGTTGTTGAGGATATTCGGGAAGTTCTCGCCGCAAACCATCGCCAGTCGCAGGTTGCGGTGCGCGGCCATGCCGATGCGATGGAGCGGCGTGGGGTCGTAGGCGTCGATGCCGAATTCGCGGCTTTCGGGCGCGGCCCGATCTGACCGCACGAGAACATCCCATGCCTGCGGCTGATAGGCGAAGTCGACCTCGCCGCCCCAAGGTCCGGGGACTTCCTGGCCGAGGGTGAGATTCATCCCCCGAGTGATGGGGTGCGCCGTGTTGGCCACGACGGCTTTCGCGCCGGAAATCCAATAGCCCACCGTGCTGTGGAACACGTTCAGGTAGTCCTTGGCGCTGCCGGGTGACGGCTGCAGGATGGGCGCGTTGGGCGGAGCGTCGGCGGGGAGCAGTTGCGGCGCGGCGAAATCGCTGGGCTGGTCCGACAGGTGCGCCCAGACATGGCCGCGCTGCCAGAGGTAGCGCGGCTGTTCGAGGCTGGGTAGGTATTCGACCATCACGGCAAACGAGTCCCCGCCATGGATAATCACCGCGCCGCCGCGGCCGAGATACTCCTGGAACCGGAGGTGGCTTTCGCGCGTGGTGAACTCGGAGTGATTGCCGATGAGCACCAGCTTGTAGTTGTCCAGACGGACGCGGCCGCGGGCGACATCGTACTGGGTGGCGTAGTCGACGGTGAATTCGCCTTTTCGCGCCAGGCCGTCGAGGTAGCGGAAGTGGTGAATGTCGGTGTAGCGCTCATACAAGCCGAAGAAGAAGTTGTTGAGGCGGCGCTGGCGGCTGCTCATTACGGTAGGTGAATAACCGACGCTGCC
>JAEUQD010000004.1 GCA_016789925.1 Bryobacterales bacterium
CGGCCGCTTCCACGCGCCGCGCTTCTTCGGCCGAAGGCTCGCCGGACCGGTCGCGGCAGTAGGCGGCGATCACATTCATCGGCGTTCCGGGTTTGTGCCAGCCCTGTTGCACGGCAAACGACACGAAGTTATCCGAAGCCAGGTAATCCGGATTACTCTGCCAGTTCTCCGGGAGCGACTGTACATAACCCATGCCAGTGAAGCCACGCCAGTTGAGCCAAACGTCGTTGGGTCCAAGCCGTTTGGCCACCCAAAGGCCTTTGCCGCCCGAGAACGTCAGCAACACCCAGCCCTCGTTGGCGTCGGCGAAGACGTGCGAATTTCCGCCATAGGTAAAATCGCCGTAGCGCTTGATCAGGTCTACGGAAACGTCAATGGCTTCGCGGGCCGTCCGCGCCCGTTCGAGGGCGATTCGCGCGACATCGCTGTAATTCAACCCGCGCTGAGGGTTGGGCGTCATCTCCACGAGTTCGCGCCGCGAATTCAAGGCGACGTCGCGCACCGCGAGGCCGTGCTCGTTCATGCCGCCGTTGGTTAACGGCGCAGGCAGCCCGGAGTAGTAGGAGTAATCCATCGAGATGTAGCGAAAGGTCTGCCGCGCCTGTGGAATTTGGATCAACTCGCCCGGGAGCCGCGATGTCGCGATGCCGCCCACGGTGATCGTCTGCCCCTCCGCGTGCTCGCGCCGGGGGGCTATGGAGAGCCAGTGGCTCGACGGCTCATCACCATAGCCCGCCAGCAAGACACTGCCGTCTTTTGTCAGGTTCTTTCCGACATAGACGGCCACGCTTGCGGACAGTGCGTGCGCGGTAAGAAACAGGAGAGTAAGAATGCGGAAACGATTCATGCCTGACCTCTTATAACAGCCGCCGCGGTTCGGTATGCAGCCACTGCTTCTGAAAGAATGCGTGCCCGTTGCGGGTCACATAGATATTTACCGTCAGGTGAAAGGCCGTCTCGGTTGCGCGAATCGAACTTTCCGCTGTCACCTCGACAACTCCATCTTCCCGGCGGAACGCGAGTTTGTGCGTGCCCACGATGGACGCCTGGCCGGGATTGTCGTCGGAGGCGGAGCAATGGAATTCGCTATGCGAGACGACCGTTCCCATGTTCTGATCGAGAGTGGTGGAACCGCTCGAACGGAACACGACGGTGGCCGAGTTCTTGAGTTGATCGAGAATTACCTGCTGCAAGGGCTCCAAGGCCCCTGCGCCGGACGACACGATGCGGCGCAAGGCCGGCGGAGGGAGGAACTCGGGCGCCGGCAACTCCGACTTTCGCACCACGGGAAGCACGACACGCGACACAAAAGATCCACCCCGGTAGATTCGATTCTTCGCGGCGTATGGAGTGGGCCAAAGATTTGGGAAGTCGCCACTGGAGATCGCCAATCGGAGACGGTCACCGCGCCGGATAATCCATCCGGTGGGGGCCATCGGGATTTTCAATTCGTACACTTCGCCGGGAGCCATTGGCTCGGGATTGGTCAGCGACTTTCTCCTCGTGCCGTTCAGCGCTCCGTCGCTGATCAGCGTGGAATGCCCGTCTGGAGAGACCGCGGCGAGCTTCGCCACGAACGCTGCCACCTTGGCGCTGGACGATCCATGCACCACTACCTGCGGCCACCCCAGCAGATGCGTCTCTTCCTGGAAAGGCGGGCTGGTGTAGACCAAAGAGCGTGCTTCGTCCTGCCGCTGGTCGTCCGCCAAATAGAAGCGGATCGATCCCGCCGACCAGTAGGCGTTATTCAATCCGACTGTCGGCTTGTACTCGTATTCGTCAAAGCTGCGCTCGGGGCCGGCGTTGGAGCGCGTTTGCGCCAGGCGGCCATCCTCCGACAGATAGAGGACCGACTCGCTTGCGCCGGCAGCGGGGAACCCCGCATCGGCTCGCCAGAAGCCCGGCAGGTTTTCAATCCGGCGGTCCGGCTTGTGGGTTTCCTGCATATAGACCTGAAGCGGAGGTTCGCGCATGATCCCGGTGTCTTCATTGCGGAGCCAGTGCGCGAAAAAGCGCGTCGCTTCGTTCATCCAGTCGATCCGGGGTCCCGGCGTGGACGAGTTCGGCTGCGTATGCACCCACGGCCCCATCAATAACTTTTTCGGCCCTTTCAGGTTTACGAACGTTCGCAACATTGCGTTCGTGTAGCCGTCATGCCAACCGCCGATCAGAAAGACCGGAACCTGGACCCGACCGTAGTCGGGACGAAGAGATCCATTCTGCCAATAGGGTCCGTCCACCTGGTGCTTGATCCACTCGAGAAGGTACGGGGAGTTATTCTCCAACCGCTCCTTCCACAGGTCGGCCCATCGTTCGCCCGCCAGTTCCGGAAGCGGCGGCAGCGCATTCATCGCCACCATCCAGCCGCCGTAGGTGCCGACGTCGTAGTACATGCGCATGTTGCCACCGCGGTCGTAGTGGCAGTCGTCGGTATACCGATCGTCGGTCGCATACAAAGGCACAACTGCCTTGAGATGGGGCGGGCGGTGTGATGCCACTTGAAGGGAAGTAAAGCCGCTGTAGGAAGTTCCCCACATCCCAACATTCCCGTTGGACCACGGTTGGCGCGCCAGCCACTCGACGACGTCGTAGCCGTCGAGTTGTTCCTGGAGCCGGTACTCGTCGGTATTCACACCTTCCGAGGTTCCAGTGCCCCGCGCGTCGAGCCTCACGGCAACAAATCCACGTTCGGCAAAGTAGTAGTGATCCGCTGCGCCGCCGCGCCCAACGTCATCCTTGCGATAAGGATGGTACATGACGATCGCCGGGAACTTTCCCTGACCTTCCGGAAAGAAGAGATCCGCGGACAGCCGCTTGCCGTCGCGGACGGGGATCATCACCGCGCGGTCGTTGCGCACGGTGTAGCCGGCCTTCATGACCACTGGTTTCGCTTGCAGATGTTCTCCCACACCAACCGAAAGGGCCTGCACAAGGACAGCGGCGGCGCCAAGCTTCCGCACCAGGTTGCAGCTCATCCGCTAAAACTCGTAGCGCAGACCGAACTGCATTTGCCTCGGGCTGTTCAACACGCCTGTGTATTTGCCGAAGGTGCCAACCGACGTCAACGAGAGGCTCGCCGAGCGTGGGTCGAAGCGGACGGTATTGGGCAGGTTGAACGATTCCCATCGGAACTGCATGGAATGCCGCTCGCTGTAAGGCATGAAGAAGCGCTTCATTACACCCATATTGATGACAAACGTGCCGTCGCCGCGAAGGGTGTTACGGCTTCCGGTAATGCCAGGCAGCGTAAAATCGAACGACTTCAATCCCGCCGACGGGTCCGGGAAGATGTTTGGGCCCCCCGCTCCAATCACGGCTGGCGCGTTCTTGGTCGACTGCTGCACTGGGGTCGAGATCTGGGTCGCGTACGGCGCGGGGCCCCAACTCGTCGGCCAGACGGACCCATTGTTCACAAAAGTCACCAGTCCGCTGGTTTGGAACCAACTACCGCTGAGCTGCCACCCTCCGAGAATCGCGTTCACGATTCCCGGGCTTCCGCTGAGAAACTTCTTGCCTTTTCCGAAGGGCATTTCCCAGATTGCGAACGCATTCACGGAATGGCGTACATCGTAGTCCGAGACAGCCCGCCGGTCGCGCGGATCCCAGTTTTGGGCCAGGTTCAGGCCTCCGGGGGATCGCGGTGTGTTGCTGCTGAAGTCGATGGATTTGGACCAGGTATAGTTCATGTCCAACCGTAAATCGTTGCCGAGCTTCTTGCGAACGGTCAACTGAAGAGCGTTGTAATTACCCCGACCGTCGGAAGTGTAGGCCGTGTAACTCGCAATCTGCTCGTTGAACATCGAAAACGGTCCGAAGCGGCTGCACGCCGGATCGCAGTTGATGTCGATGTCATAGGTGACGGCGCTGGTGTCGACGTTGTAAGTGCGAAAGACGTTATAGATCGACTGCGTTGCGGTAAGCCCATTTCTGGCGGCGGCGGGCCACAGGTTCTCCCAATACGGAATCCGCCCCACCTGCGCAACAGGCACGTTTCGCCTCCACATATCCAACATCTGTTCGGCCGCCTGGAAATAGTAGACACCGCTCTGGGGGTCCTTCAGGTTGGTGTGCAAAGCCAGGTCGCGCTCGAGCGGGGTGCTGCGCGCCAGGCGCCCGACGTAGGATGCCTGGACGAAGAGACCATTGTTGAACTCGCGGGCAACGCTGAGGTTCATATTCATGCTGTAGGGAATACGCATGTGGTCGTCGATACCGGCGGTGGTCGCCTGAATTTTCGGCGCTTCCTGAGGAAGTCCGCCTGGTGGCGCCGGGCGAATCAACTGAGCGGGAATATCAAAGGCACCGGTGAACCGAGGGGCCGTCAATGAGGTGAGCGTACCAGCAGGATTCGAGATTGAGGAAGACAAGCCGAAGGATGCGCTGTTGCTGAGATATGTCATGAGCGGTTGTCCTAACTGGTCGTAGAACATTCCCCACCCGGCGCGAATGGAAGTCCTGCCCGCTCCGCCAGTGAGCTTCCGCAGCCATCCGCGGTCGGAGGATGGGCTCCAGGCGATGGAAAAGCGGGGCGCGAGGTTCTTCTTTTGGTAAGGATACAGGGGCCGTCCCCCCGCGCTGTTGGACGCGATGTAGGTAAGCGGCGCCACCTCTGCCTGTGAGCGTCCCTGATTGCCAAGCCAGTAGCGGAGGCCCGCCCACTCGCCCAGACGGTGATTGGTGGTTACCTCGAGCCCGTTTACTTCCCGCACCGGCGGCGCCAGCAAATAGCGAAGTCCGACCGTGACAGTGACGGACCGGGCGATCTTCCAGGTGTCCTGGCCATAGAAGTCGTATTCCTCGTTTCCGAACTTACGTTCCAGCGGTGTGCCTGACGGGATGACGCCACCACTGATGTCGTAGTTATACCGGGCGATACCCTGGGGAATCAGACCTAGGGTGTGGCCGACGGCGGTCCGGTAGGCGGAGTTGAACGATCGGTCCAGACCGGGAGCGGCCGCGTCGAACTCAGAAGCCGAACCCCGAAGCCACCCTTGCCACATCTGCACGGTATGGAAGGAATTGCCAAAGTTGAGCGAGCTGTTCCGGATGCGCCTGACATTGCCGCCGAAGCGCCACTCGTGCCGGCCACGGGTCCAAGTGAGGTCCTGGCTCCAATGGTAGGACGGAATGATGCGCGACACGCCGCGCGATGTGGCGTACCGGCTATCCCAACCATTCGGAATAACAAAGTTGCGCGTCTGCACGCCGGTGGTTTCCGAGCCGGCCCGGGTTAACCCGAAGCGGGTGGTCGCGATCAGGTTCGGCCGCCAGCTTGCGTTCCAACCCAGAGCGAAGCCTTTCGTATTGTCAAGGGACACGGAATTCGGGGGATCGCCGGCGAACTGCGGAACACCGATGGTCCGTTCGTTCTGCATGTTGCCGCGCCAGAACATGGTGTGCTTTCCGGCTCCGTCGATGGCGTAATCAAGACGGGTCGTGTAGAGGTCGTACTTCGATTTCTGCGGCGCGGTGAACCGGAATCCCGCCACGTTCAGGCCGTCGCCCACAGTAAAGTCGTTCGGCAACGGATACGATTTCATGTACTCCAGGAATGGGGCGCTTGCTCCGATCCCAGCGGGATCGACGCGGGCCTTCAGATCGTCGGGAGTCAACCGCGCAACTCCACCCGCAGTGGTCTTATATTGGACGATTCCCTGGCGCAGTTCGGCCGACGGAACGGTCCTGAGAACTCCGGTGGCGCTACGGTCGCGGCGGCCTTCGTAGTTGAGGAAGAAGAACAGCCGGTTCTTACGGATGGGTCCTCCGACGGCAGCTCCGAAGACATCGACGAGAAGGGCCGGTTTCTTCACGCCCGCCCGGTTATTGAAAAATGAGTTGGCAGAGGTCACCGTGTTGCGATGGAAATCGTAAAGCGAGCCGTGCAGGTCGTTGGTTCCGCTCTTGGTCACCAGCGCGATGTCGGCTCCCGACGTACGGCCCTGGTCGGCGCCTGCGTTTGCCGTCGTGGTGCGAAACTCACTCACTGAATCGAGGCTCAAGCGAAGGATCGATGTGAAGGCTCTCCGGTTGTGATGGTCGTTTACGTCGATTCCGTCAAGGGTCACGTTTGCCTGATCCGCCCGACCTCCATTAACCGATCCGTTGCGGTCGTCCGTGCTCGACTCATTGAACGAAGTAACACCGGGTTGAAACGTCAGCAGCCCGACAACGTTTCGCAGGTACATCGGAAGTTGAAGCACCTCTTTCGTACCGATCGCGTTCCCGAGAGAGGCATCGGTCGCGTTGAGCTGCGTGGTTTGCGCGCTTACCGTCACGGTTTCGGCAACGCCGCTTACCTGCCGCAACTCGAGGTTCACCGTGGCCGGCGTATTCACCTGCAATTCCAGGCTCTCGATCACCACGTCGGCAAAACCAGTCATCTTCGCCACCAGACGGTAGTTCCCGGGAGGAATCTGTGGGAACGAATAGCGCCCATCGGGATCCGAGTTGGTGCTTCTTGTGAGCCCCCTATTGATGTCGTTGACCGTAATGGCGGCATTCGGCGTGACAGCGCCTGTTGGGTCGGTCACGGTGCCCGACAGCGAGGTCAAAGCCTGAGGGTAGACCGGCAACCCTGTACCAATCAGAACCAGTGCGGCTATCGTTCTTGAAAAGCAGAAGACGGCCGTGCGACCGCCCGGAAACCGGCTCACGTTCATGAGACCCTCCCAAGACCGACTGTGAATCTGGGCCATCCCCTGGCGCCTCACACGTGTCACATCGCTACCAGCAATTTATGCTACCTGCGCGGCTGCCCGACTTTCCAGATGAGCGAGCGTATCACACGACCCTATGACCGTCAAGGAAGAAAATCGAACAAAAAACCGCAATCGCGTCATTTGTTGCATTTGCTGCAACAACGTATCGTTTTCCTGAGCGCTACTGCCGAGGTTTGCGGATTCCGTGCAGCAGTTTCGTGCGCGCCTCAATACTGACCGCGAGAGCCTCGCCAAGCTGTAGTCCTTTTAACGCTTCAGTGGTGCTGCGGTAGGTCAAATGGGTTCGCGCTAATTCCGGCTCCCCAGCCTCGAACAATTTCAGCGCGGTGCGTTCGACGACTGGGAGATCCGCGGCCAGCCTGGCTTCGAATGCAGTTAGGGCAGACGTTACCTCAGGCAGAAATTCCTGCAGGTGCTCACCAGCGAGATAGAAAAGCCGCTTGAACACGCGGAAAGCGTAGCGTGTCGATTCGATTCCCTGCCACTCGCGATCCATAAAACGGGCTGCTTCGCCTTCAGTCAGATAGCGATGCCGCTGGAATTCCGGAGGGACTTCCGTCACACCCAGGTGATAGGGGATGAAAGGCGCTGTGACCGGGGTTGTCGCCGCCACCCAGAGCGCCCCCAATTCAGGATGGGCCGTATTTCGCAGGTGGGCGACCTGGCCGTAGCCCGCCGAATCACGGGTAACTTCCGGAGCTCTGACGGCGGCAATAACGTCCTCTAGCTTTACCTTTCCGGACAGTTTCCTCAGCCGCTCTTCCATCATGCTCACGGCCGGGTGGCGCATCTTCCCGTCCCCGTAGGCGAGGTTTGCGTTGAACGGCTTTCCGGAATTCGGATCGTACCAGCCTTGCTCGACGGCGAATGAGATGAGGTTAGCCGAGCCGCGGAAATCCGGATTGTTCCGGTAATTTGCAGGAACCTCGCCGATATAGCCGGGACGCGAAACGCGAATGTCGCCGGGTCCAAGGCGTTGAGCGACCCACAGTCCCTTTCCTCCCGCGAATTCGATCAACACCCAACCTTCATCGCGGTCCGCGAACAAGTGCGAATTGCCTCCGTAGGTGGCCTCGCCGTACCGATCAATCAGCGCTCCCACGATCTCGACGGCCTCGCGCGCCGTGCGCGCCCTCTCCATCGCTATCCGCGACAGGTCGCTGTAGTTAACACCGCGCTGCGGCCTCGGCGTCATTTTTCGCAGTTCCTCCCTGGAGGGCGACCAAATATCGCGCGCGGCCACGTTGTGTTCGTTTAGCCCGCCGTTCGTGATCGGCGCTGGAAAGCCGGCGAAGGCCGAATAGTTCATCGTTATGTATTTGGCAGTCCGCTTCACTTGCGGGATTTCGATCAGTTCGCCCGGGTACTGGGATGCCGCGGTCGCACCGACCTTGATGGTGGCGCCGTTGGGCCATTCCCTGGCCGGCACAATCTCCAGCCAGTGGCTTGACGGTTCGTCACCATAACCCGCGAGAAACACACTGCCATCGGCAGTCAGGTTCTTGCCGACATAGATTCCATAGCTTGCCCATGCGGAACTCACCGCCAGCATTGCGACCGCCAGAATCGCCAACATACGCCAAGAGATTGCCATGGGTTTTGTCACGGGTAGAACATATCGCTGTCAGCGGGCGTTGTCAAAGAAAACAGTCCGGATTTTGTCAAACGGGAGATTGTTGCAGAATATGCAACAATGAAGCTTGGAGAGTTTCGTGCTTGACGCCTCAGCACAGACTTCGATATCTTTGACCACGAATCGCCGTTCCATCATGAGCAACTCACTCCAGACCGCGGACCGGGTGCTCCAAATTCTCGGCGCGTTCGACGGTAACGCCCGCGAGATGTCGATCACGCGCATCGCGGACCGTCTTGGCGTACACAAAAGCACCGCTTCGCGGTTGGCGACGACGCTGGTTCAGCGTGGTTTCCTCGAGCGGCAACAGCGCACCCTGCGGCTTGGCCCCGAAGTGAATCGCCTTGGCCTGCTGGCTCTGGCCAGCACCGACCTTGCCGCGCTTTCGGCTGAGGCCATGCAATGGCTGTCGGCGGAAACGGGCGAATCCGTGCACCTCGCTGTGTTGGAGGGTGGTGAGGCGCTGAATGTGGCCCAAGCCGATGGTCCGGCTATCGTGGGAATCGGCAACTGGGTGGGAAGAAAGACCAAGCTGCACTGCGCTGCGAACGGAAAGGTGCTGCTGGCGTTCAGCGGACAGCCGGTCAGGGGACCGCTGACGGCATTTACCGCGCGGACCATCACGTCTGTCAAATTACTGCGCGCGGAGTTGCAGAAGGTGCGCGAGCAGGGATGGGCTTCGAATGCGGGAGAACTGGAGGAGGGCCTCAACGCGGTGGCTGTGCCCGTGTTTGACGCAAGCGGCGGTTGCCGGGCGGCGCTCAGCGTCTCTGGCCCTGCGTATCGTGTCTCTCCAGACCGCTTTTCTTTCCTTGCCGGATCGTGCGAGCAGGCCGCGCGGCTGATCGGTTTCCGGCTGGGCCACGGGAAGCCGTCGTTGAAAGGGGAAAAAGCAGGATGAGCCGTTCGGCGGAAGGAAGATCCCGGCGCGCCGGGCGGCCGGTGGCCGCGGGACCGGCGCAAAAGTGCCGGATCGATTATGAACTGCCCGTGTACGACATGCTGAGCGACGCAGTGGTCGAGCGGCTCCATGGGGCGTCGATGCGCATCCTCTCCGAGTTCGGCATCGCCTTTCTTGACGACGAATCCCGCTCGATCCTCAGTAACCACGGAGCGAAGGTCGATGGCGAATTGGTCTACTTCGATCCGGATCTCATCCGCGAGTATGTAGGCAAGGCCCCTGCCGAATTCACCCAACTGGCTCGAAATCCGGAGAACAACATAGCCATTGGCGGCAAGGCCGTCAATTTTGCACCGGTCTACGGCCCTCCTTACGTGCTCGATGCGGAACGCGGACGGCGTGAAGCCCGCCTGGAAGACTTCGTCAACTTCGTCAAGCTCGCCTACCTGAGCCCGTATATGCACCATTCGGGCGGCACTATCGTCGAACCTACCGACGAGCCAATTGAGACCCGCCATCTCGACATGGTCTACAGCCACATCAAGTACAGCGACAAGCCTTTTATGGGCTCGGTCACGAGCGCAGAGAATGCCGGCGACACCGTCCGCATGGCCGAGATCCTGTTTGGCCGTGAGGCCTTACGCAAGGATCCCGCGGTGATTTCCCTGATCAACGTCAGCAGCCCGCGCCGGTTTGACGACCGCATGCTGGGCGCGATGAAGGTATACGCAAGGGCGCGGCAGGCCATGATTATCACGCCCTTCATTTTGGCCGGAGCGATGGCTCCCGTTTCGATAGCCGGAACGCTTGCGCAGCAGAATGCCGAGGCGCTCGCAGGCATCGCCTTCGCGCAGATGGTGGAGCCGGGAACACCGGTGGTGTACGGATCATTCCTCACGAACATCGACTTGCAGAGCGGCTCGCCCGTGTTTGGGTCGCCTGAAAGTCAGGTCGGACTGTACGCCAGCGCCCAACTCGCACGTTACTACAACCTCCCGTTTCGCGGAGGCGGCATGTTCACCAGCTCGAAGATCCCCGATGCCCAGGCGGCCTATGAATCCGCGATGGTCATGCTGCCCACGATCATGGCACGCACGAATTTCGTGCTCCACGCCGCCGGCTGGCTTGAGAACGGATTGGTTTCCGGCTACGAGAAGTTTGTACTGGATTGCGAAATCCTTGGGATGCTCCACACATGGTCGAAGGGCCTGGACGTCTCCGACGAGTCGCTCGCGCTGGACTCGATTGGGACAGTCGCGCCCGGCGGGCATCACCTGGGCACAGATCACACGATGCGGCACTTCCGCACGGCTTTCTACCGTGCCGGGATGTTCGATTACAACTCGTTCGAGGTCTGGCAAGAAGGCGGGGCTGCCGATGCGTATGCCCGCGCCAACAAGCGCGTTCACCAACTCCTCGCTTCGTACGAGGCGCCGGCGCTGGACGCGGCGAAAGATGAGGAGTTGACCAGTTTCATGGTCCGCCGCAAAGCGGAACTGGCAGGCTCAGTTAGTGGATAACATGAACACCGCCGGTGAGCTTGTCTGTCACCTCGTGTTTGCTCCTTCCGGGCGCCAGGGCGCGGTTGCGGAGGGTCTTACTCTCTTAGATGCGGCCCGCAGCCTCGGCGTGGAACTCGAATCCATTTGCGGCGGGCGTCAAACCTGCGGCAAGTGTCAGGTCTCGGTTGAAGAGGGCGACTTCGCCAAGCATGCGCTACAGTCCAAGACCAGTCATCTCAGTGCGGTGGAAGCGAGAGAGCAGGCCTATTGGAAACGCCATCCCGCTCACGGCCGGCGGCTCGCGTGTGCGGCCAGAGTGTGTGGAGACCTGGTGATCTGTGTCCCGCCCGAGAGCCAGGCTCACAAGCAGATCATCGCCAAGGGAGTCTCTGACCGCGTTATCGACATCCGCCCGACCGTTCGCCAGCTCTACGTCGAATGCGAACCCGCTCAATTGGACGACCGTCAGGGCGATTGGGAACGGCTCCAGAGCGCGCTACGGCAGCAATGGGGTTTGAGCGGACTGACGATCGATCTGCGAACGCTGCGAACCCTCCAGGACGCCTTGCGACAGGGAAACCATGCCGTTTCCGTGACCCTCTGGCAAGACACCGAGATCCTCCGAGTTCAGCCTGGGTATGCCGAGGGCGCTTACGGCATCGCCATCGATGTCGGCTCGACGACTCTGGCGGCCTACCTGTGCGACCTCCGCACCGGCCAACAACTTGCGACGAGCGCCGCGATGAATCCGCAGGTGCGTTTTGGCGAAGACCTGATGAGCCGCGTCAGCTACGCTATGACGCACTCCGACGGCGCCGCCCGGATGCATCGGGCCATTCTTGGCGCTCTGAACGATCTTTGCCGGGAATGCGCCTCCGCCGCGAACCTCGATCCCGATGGCATAGTCGACTTTGTCCTTGTCGGCAACAGTGTGATGCACCACATTATGCTGGGCATCGATCCCGTTGAGTTGGGCGGCGCACCCTTCGCGCTTGCCGTCAGTGGACCGGTCGATCTCAAAGCCCGTGATTTCGGCATCACGGCGGCGGCCCAGGCCGCGCGCCTCCATGTCCTTCCCTGCATCGCGGGGCAGAACGGGGCCGACAACATGGCGGTACTGCTCGCGGAAGCGCCGCACGAACAGGACAGGACGATCCTTGTCGTCGACATCGGCACGAACGCGGAGATCCTCCTCGGGAACCGCAACCGCATCCTCGCCGCGTCGAGCCCAACCGGTCCCGCTTTTGAAGGAGCGCAGATCCAGCACGGGCAGCGGGCCGCACCAGGCGCCATTGAGCGAGTCCGCATTGAACCCGGGACGGTCGAGCCTACATTCAAGGTCATCGGCTCAGACCACTGGAGCGGCCATTCCGACGCTGCCCCGGCCACTGGAATCTGCGGAAGCGGCATCATCGAAGCGGTCGCCGAATTGTACCTTTCCGGCGTCATCGATGCTTTCGGTAAATTCAACGATGACGTGGCACACTCCTGCCCGCGCATTCGATGGCAGGGCAGGACACCCGAGTTCGTCATCGCGGAAGCGCATCAAACCACAACCGGCGCGCCGATCGTCATCACCCAGAACGATGTGCGCGCAATTCAACTCGCCAAAGCCGCCCTGTTTGCGGGCATCCGTCTTCTGATGAACCGTCTCGGCGTTTCCTTCATCGACGAAATCCGGCTTGCCGGCGCTTTCGGTAATTTCATCAGCCCACGGCACGCCATCACTTTAGGCTTGATTCCGGAATGCGACCCCGCCCGGGTCGTTTCCGTCGGCAATGCCGCCGGTCAGGGTGCGCGGATGGCGCTGCTTAACCGCGAACTGCGCGGCGCCGCCGTGTTGCTTGCCCAGCAAGTCGAGTACGTGTCTATCGCGGTCGAGCCCTCGTTTCAAGAAGAATTCGTTTCCGCAATGTCGTTCCCGAACGCCGGCTCCGTCACCCGCTCGCCGAGACGGGAGCGCCGCCGGCGCCTTGCAGTCACCGTTGCCAATACTGAACTGGAGACTCTATGAGCGAAGACCTTACACAGATCGAGACTTCAGAGCTGCTGGAGATCATGCATGACGATCTCTATGACGGACTCGCGGATGAAGTAGTGGCGGGCGTCAACGAATTGCTCCGCAGAAATCTACTGCCTTACGAAGTTCTCACTCAGGGTCTGGTCGCAGGCATGGATATTGTGGGGGTCGACTTTCGTGACGGCATCCTCTTCGTCCCCGAGGTCCTGATGGCCGCGAAGGCCATGAAAGCCGGGATGGCCGTTCTTCGCCCCCTTCTCGCGGAAACGGGAGCGCCGAGCATCGGAACCATGGTGATCGGGACGGTCAAAGGCGACATCCACGATATCGGCAAGAACCTGGTGACGATGATGATGGAAGGCGCCGGGTTCAAAGTCCACGATATTGGTATCAATAACGACGCCGACAAGTTTATCCAGGCAGTCAAGGATTTCAAGCCCGACATTCTCGGCATGAGCGCCCTGCTGACAACCACGATGCCTTATATGAAGGTCGTCATCCAAAGCCTCGAGAAGGCAAATTTGCGCGATCAGGTGATCGTTCTGGTTGGAGGCGCTCCCGTCAACCAGCCATTTGCCGAAGCCGTGGGCGCCGACGCGTATTGCCGCGATGCCTCGGTCGCCGTCATCACCGCGAAGGCCCTTATGGAGCAGCGCCGGAATTCGGTGCCCGTCTGAAGGTCATGCCGGCGGGAAACAACAATTGCGCATTCATCGCTTGTGGAGCTTTGGCGCGCGAACTTCAGGCACTCATTCGGAGGCACGACTGGCCCGTCGATATCCTCGCCCTTCCGGCTTTGCTCCACAATCGGCCGGAACGGATCCCCGACGCTGTTCGCAACCGTATTCGGCAGGCACGGTCCCGCTACGCCAGAATCATTGTTGTTTACGGTGATTGCGGCACGGGCGGCGAATTGGATGCCGTGCTTGCCGAGGAAGGTGTGCCGCGGGTAGCCGGTCCGCATTGTTATGAAATGTACGCTCACGCCGACTTTGAGCAACTGAGCGCCCCTGAGTGCGGCGCCTTTTTCCTCACCGACTTTCTGGTCCGCGAATTCGACGCGCTGGTCGTTCGCGGCCTCGGTCTCGACCGTTACCCGGAATTGCGCGACCTCTACTTTGCCCACTACCGGCGCGCAATCTACCTCGCCCAGCAACGCGATGGAGCACTCGAAGCCAAGGCAGCACGGGCGGCCGAACGCCTCAAGCTGCCTCTTGAAGTCCGATTCGTGGGCTACGGCGCGCTCGAGACGCGATTGGTTCAACTCAGCTACTCATGAACTCGAAATACCAGATCGTTTATTGGCGAGACATTCCAGCTCAAGTCAAAGCAAGGTCGGAGACCGCACGCGCCGCCCGCGAGCTATCGCCCCGGTTTCAGCAAGCCATCGACCAGGCCGCCATGATCGCCGGCGCCGCCGAAACCGACGAGTACCTCGCCGGCTGGCGAACTTCCGAATGGCGCGGCGGCGAACAGGATGCCGAGCGCCTGGCCGACGAGATCGCCGCGACATTGGAACGCGAGTATGACGATGATCGCCTCGCCGAAGTGGCCGGCGCCGGCGGCTACCAGGCGGCGGAGTAACTGATGCTCACTGAGATCACTTCCCCACAGAAACGTGTCCTGATCGGCCCCAGCCAGCCGTTCGTCATGATCGGAGAACGTATCAACCCCAGCGGCAGGAAGGCTCTTGCCGCGGAGATGGTGGCCGGCAATTTCGATCGCGTCCGCGCCGATGCACTCGCTCAGGTGGCCGCCGGCGCTCAGATGCTCGACGTAAATGCGGGGATCCCGCTCGCGGATGAGCCGGCGATTCTCGCCGAAACCATCCAGATCGTACAGTCCGTCACGAACGTTCCGCTTTGCATCGACTCCTCGGTGATCGCCGCCCTCGAACGTGGTCTTGCCGTCTACCGGGGGAAACCGCTCGTCAATTCGGTGACGGGAGAAGAGGAACGGCTCGATGCCGTGCTGCCGCTGGTCGCCCACTACAAGGCCGCGGTCGTTGGTGTCGCCAACGACGAAAGAGCGATCGTGGATGATGTTGACGTACGGTTCGAAATCGCCAGGAAGATCGTCGAGCGCGCCGAGCGCTTCGGCATTCCCCGGCACGACGTGATTATCGATCCCCTCGCCATGCCGGTGGGCGCCCTTGCCAATGCATGTGTTACGTTCTTCGAACTGGTGCGGCGCTTGCGCGACGAGCTGGGCGTCAATACTGTCTGCGGCGCCTCGAATATCTCGTTCGGCCTCGCCGAGCGTCCCACTCTTAACGCCACTTTTCTTTCGATGGCCATCGGCGCCGGGCTGACTTGCGCCATCACCAATCCGGTAGAGGAAAAGATCCGTGAAGCGATCCTTGCTTCGAATGTCATCATGAATCGCGACAGGAATTGCGAAACCTGGCTGGCGACTCATCGCCCAGCCTCGGACGTGGCCAACCCCGAAGCCTCTGCCCGTCTCGAACGCCGCGCCGCACGCCGCGCCGCGCGCGCCACTCAACCGGAGCAACCTTCCGAACCCACTCTGCAAAGCGCCGGAGACACCCCATCGTGAGAACCTTTCCAAGCGCCATCCGGCGAACGACCATATTCGATCTCTGCATCTGGAGTCCATCACTCTATGACTAACTTTCCCAGCCACGCACGAGTGGTTGTCATTGGCGGCGGCATTGTAGGCAATAGTGTCGCCTATCATTTGGCCCGGCTCTTCTGGCGAGATATTGTCCAGATCGATAAGGGCCCCTTTCCGAACCCCGGCGGGTCCACCGGACACGCATCCAACTTCTGTTATCCCATCGACTACTCCCGTCTCATGGTGCAGATCACGCGCGATAGCGTGCGCCAGTATAAGGAGATGGGCGTGTTCCGAGAGAGCGGCGGCCTCGAATTGGCCCGCTCGGAGGACAACGTCCGAGAACTTCGGCGCAGAGCGTCGGCGGCAAAATCCTGGGACGTGGAAGCGGAGTTACTGTCGCCCGGGCAAGTGAAGGAAATGATGCCCTTTGTCGACACGAGGCTCATCCGGGGCGGTCTCTCGATGCCCCGTACCGGCGTGGTCGACTCTCTCCGGGCCGGCACGATCATGCGCGAACGCGCGCAGGAAACGGGTGCGCTCACGACGTTTCCGAACGCCGAGGTTCTCGGCCTGGTAGTTAAGAACGGCCGGATTCACTCGGTCAAGACAAACCGGGGTGAAATACAGGCCGATTTCGTCGTTGTTGCCTGTGGTGTTTGGAGCCCCAAAATCGCGCGCATGGCCGGCGCCGCTATTCCGCTCACGCCGGCCGTCCACCAGATGATCAGCGTCGGTCCGATCGAGGCATTTGCGAAGACCGGCGGTGAAATCGGTTACCCCATCCTGCGCGATATGACCTGCCTGATGTATGAGCGCCAGAACGGTAGCGACATGGAGGTCGGCTCGTACGCACACCGGCCAATCCTCGTCTCCCCTGAGAACATACCGTCGATTGAAGAAGCCAAGCTATCTCCTACCGAACTCCCGTTCACGAAGGAAGATTTCGAGCCTCAAATGGCTCAGGCACTCGAGTTACTTCCCGACTTACTCGACAAGGATACAGTCGGTATCCGCCATGCCATAAACGGTCTGCTCTCGCTCACCCCGGACGGCGCGCCCATCCTGGGCGAAACGCCCGAGGTCAAGGGCCTCTGGTCTGCCGCGGCGGTCTGGATTAAGGAAGGTCCCGGCGTTGGGCGCCTGGTTGCGGAATGGATGACGGCAGGCGATCCCGAATTCGACATGAACGAGGTCGACATCGCCCGTTTCTACCCATATGCGCGCACGAAAGCTCACGTCATTGCGCGCACGAGCGAGGGTTACAACCGCACCTACGGCATCGTCCATCCGCGCGAACAGTGGACTTCGTCCCGCGGCGTCCGTCTCAGCCCCTTCTTCGCTCGCGAAAAGGAGCTCGGCGCGGTGTTCTTTGAAACCGCCGGATGGGAACGCCCGCATTGGTACGAATCCAACGCGCCCCTGCTGGATCACTACGGGGACCGCATTCAGCGTCGCCCCAACGAATGGGATGCACGGTGGTGGTCCCCGATTATCAATGCCGAACACCTGGCCATGCGCGAGCGAGCCGGCATGGTCGACCTGAGCGCGTTCGCTGTCTTTGATGTCACCGGGCCCGGCACTCTCGACTACATGCAGCGCCTCGCCGTCGCCCAGATGGACGTCCCCACCGGGCGCGCCGTCTACACCCCTTTGCTCAATGAAGCAGGCCGGATGATGTCCGACCTCACCATGACCCGCACCGCCGAAGACTCGTTCCGCATCGTGACCGGAGGCGCACAAGGCGGCATTGACGGAAAATGGTTTCGCGACAATCTTCCCGCCGACGGCTCGGTCCAACTGCACGACATGACCTCATCGCTCTGCACACTCGGGCTCTGGGGTCCAAACGCGCGCGCGATTCTGAAGGCCGTCACTGACGATGATGTGTCGGACGCGGGCCTCCCGTTTTCGAGTGCCCGCCACATCTCGATTGGCCCCGTCCCCGTCTGGGCGCTCCGCATCTCCTACGTCGGCGAGATGGGGTGGGAACTCTATACCTCCATCGAACACGGCCAACTGCTGTGGGACATTCTTTGGAAGGCCGGACAGCAGCACGGCATCGTTCCCGCCGGAATTGGGGTCTATGCCACCACCGCCCGCCTGGAAAAGAGCTACCGCCTCTACGGTAACGAACTCGACACCGAGTACAACACCTTCGAATGCGGTCTCGCCCGACGCACCGTCAAGCCGCAGGACTTTATTGGAAGGAAATCGTATCTCGAACAGGCCGCCGAGAAGCCTGCCGCCATTCTATGCACCTTGGTTGTTGACAACCATATCTCATCGTCGGGAGAACCTCGCTTCATGCTCGGCCGCGAGCCGGTGCTCGACTCCGCCGGTAACCCAATCGTCGACAGCAAAGGCCGGCGCTCGTTTGTCACCAGCGCCGGCGCCGCTCCCAGCCTCGGCAAACATCTCCTGATGACGTACTTGCCGCCGGAACTCGCCGTACCAGGCGTCAAGCTACAGGTCGAGTACTTCAGCGAGTTGTTCCCGGTCACGGTTGCCGTGGCCGGGTCCAAACCCTTGTTTGACCCCACCAACGAACGCCTGAAGGGCCAATATCCAGGTCTCTGAAATGACCATCCTCGTCTGTGTCAAGCGGGTCCCGGACACCGGTCCACGCCTGGAAGTTGCCCAGGGCGAGAAGACCATCGAAACGCGCAACCTCGGCTTCACGATCAGCCCGCACGAGGAGTGCGCGGTGGAAGAAGCCGTCCAACTTGTCGAGAAACTGGGCGGGGCCGCTACCGTTCTCACGGTCGGCCCTTCCGAAGCCGAAGAGCAACTTCGAGACGCCCTAGCCAAGGGCATCGATCGCGGTGTCTTGATTGAAACCGACGATCGAGCACTCGATGCCTCCCAAACCGCAGCCGCGATAGCCGCCTGGATTCAATCACAAGGCAAGCCGTTTGACCTGATCCTCTTCGGGAACGAATCCGCCGACGCCGCCAATTACCAAGTTCCTATTCGCGTCGCCCACCTTCTCGATCTTCCCTGCGTCACCGGCATCAAACGCCTCGACATCCAACCCGGCCGCGCCGTTACCCGCCGCGATATCGGATCCGGATTCGAGGTCTACGATGTCCAACTTCCCGCAGTAGTCGCTGTCAAGGAGGGGCTCAACCTTCCGCGCCACCCGTCCTTGCGCGGCACGATGGCTGCCCGCAAGAAGCCGATTGAACGCGTCCGGCCTCCGGCCACCGCTGTTGGTCTCGAACTGGTGCGCCTGTCGGTTCCTCCGGCTAACGACAGTGGCGCGGAGATACTTGGGCAAGGCAAAGCTGCTGCTCCGCGCATTGCCGCCGTATTGGAACAGCTAGGACTTCTCAAGTGATCCTCACCTTCGTTGAACATGATCGGGGGGCGTTGAGCCCGCTCTCCCTCCAGATGCTCGCCTGTGCCCGGCAGGTCTCTCAAGAGACTGGCGAACCCGTTCACGCAGTCCTCGTCGAAGGCGAGGCCGCCGGCCTTGTCGAATCCCTGTCGAGGCACGGCGTGTCTCGTGCCTATCAGGTCAGGCATGCGGCCCTCGAACAATACGCTCCGGCCGCCTGGGCGCGTTCCCTCTCGCAGATCCTCGATGTCCACCAGCCTTCTCTCGTCTTGGCGGCCGCCACCGACCGCGGCAACGAGGTGATGGCCTGGGTTGCGGCCATGGCCGGCGCGCCCTTGGCCGCCAACTGCGTCGAGGTTCGCAACGGCGCAGCAACGGTCGTGCGCCACCGCTGGGGCGGCAGCCTCCTTGAAGAAGCCAGCGTCCACGGGCAGACGCGCATGCTCACGGTGGCTCCCTTTGCTTTTGAGGCCGCGGAGGTCGACAATCCGGCCATCCCCGTGATCGAGACTTTCACGCCAACGCTCGATCAGAAGGATCTCCGAGTCCGGGTGACCGCCCGCGAGGAATCTCCTGCCCAAGGCGTCAACCTCCAGACGGCTCGCGTCGTCATTGGCGGTGGCCGCGGCGTTGGCAGCGCTGAAGGGTTTGGCCTTCTCGAACAACTGGCTGCGGTCCTCGGCGGCGCGGTTGGCGGATCGCGTGTTGCCACAAACAACGGCTGGCGCCCCCATTCCGTTCAGGTGGGTCTGACCGGCAACCGCATCGCCCCCGACATTTATATCGCCTGCGGCATCAGCGGAGCCATTCAACACCTGGTCGGATGCAAGTCCGCGAAAAACATCCTCGTCATCAATAAGGATCCCGAGGCGCCTTTCTTCCGCCGCGCGACCTATGGTGTGGTTGGGGATCTCCACGAGGTGATCCCTGCACTGATCGCTGAGATCAACGCTCGAAAACGTACTCGCTAGCGGACTGGAAAACGTCATGCCTCCCAACCCCGTCACGCGTGAGATCTTCTGGAATATCTCACCTCTTGGGCGCGGAGTCTTCTACGCGTTCGCGCTGCTCACGGTCTTCGCATTCGCCTATGGTTTGTGGCGGAACATCAGGCTCGTCCTCCAGGCTAAACCCGTTACTGTTCCCTGGAAGCAAGTCGGCGCGGGGCTCTCGCGCCGTCTCGCCGCACTTCTGACCAACTCCTCAGTCGCGCGCGGCAACCTCATGGCCGGCGTCATGCACTCCGCGATCATGTGGGGCTTCATCGCTCTCTTTATTGGCACTGTCCTTGTCGCCGTCGAGTACGACATCTTTCGGGTCCTGCTGGGCCGATCCACTGGTTTTCTGGAGGGGCGCTTCTTCCTCTCCTTTGAACTCGTCCTCGACATCATGGGAATGTTGTTCCTGGCAGGTCTCTTGGTTGCTCTCCTCCGCCGATACGTCTTGCGCGCGCCGCAGATGACTTGGAAACCAACTGACCTGCTGCTGCCCGTCTGGCTCCTCGTCATCGGCTTAACCGGGTTCCTGGTCGAGGGAATGCGCCTGGCAGCGTTCGGCTCCGCGCTCCCTTACGCACCCTCGTGGTCTCCAGCGGGCCATCTCGTCTCTCAACTGTTCCAGACCGTGGAGCCAGCCGTGCTGCGCTCCTGGCACGCGACGGCCTGGCTGGTTCATGCCTTCCTCTCTTTCGGCTGGATTGCCGCTCTACCTTATACGCCCAAAGTCACGCACATCCTCGCTGCGTCATTTAACGTCATCCTCGCAGACTTACGTTTGAAAGGCCGGCTTGTCACTCTCGACGTCGAAGCTGCCTTCGAGAAGAACCTGCCACTTGGCGTTGGTCACATTCAGGACCTCACTCGCAAGGACCTTCTCGACCTGATCAGTTGCACCGAATGCGGGCGATGTGAGGCCGGCTGTCCGGCGCACTTTTCGGGGAAGCTGCTGTCGCCTCGCCAGATCGTAGTCAAACTACGCGACCAGGCGCGCGCAGAATATCCGCTCACCGGAGCGGCCAGCGACAAGCAGCCAATCCTTAGCTCTTCGATAAAATCCGAAGAAATCTGGGCTTGTACGACTTGCATGGCTTGCGTCGAAGTCTGCCCGGTCGCCATTGATCCCCTCTCAAAGATCCTCGAGCTCCGCCGGAACGAAGTCATGGTGCACGACCGCTACCCGGAGACGTTGGGCGAGACGTTCAAGGGGCTTGAAAAGCGTGGAAATCCCTGGAATCAGCACCCTTCGTCCCGCCTCGAATGGGCTCGCGGCCTATCCGTCCGCACCATGGCCCAGGCTGTCGCCGCTGGTGAGCCGGTTGAATACCTGCTCTGGGTGGGCTGCTCCGCCGCCTTTGATCCACGCAATCAGAAGATCGCCCGGAGCCTCGTCGCCATCCTTCAGGAAGCCAAGATCTCCTTTGCCGTGCTCGGCGAAGAGGAGTCCTGTACCGGTGACGCCGCCCGCCGCATCGGCCACGAATACCTCTACCAGATCCAGGCGCAACAGAACGTCGACACGCTGAGTGGTTACGAAATTCGCAAGATTCTCACGCTCTGCCCACACTGCTTCAACTGCCTCGGCAAGGAATATAGCGACTTCGGCGGTAATTACGAAGTGGTCCACTACGTTCAACTCGTTCGCGAGTTACTCGATACCGGAAGACTTAGACTCTCAAAACCGTTGGACGCCGTAGTGTCCTATCATGATTCGTGCTACCTGGGGCGCCACAACGGGATCTACGACGCGCCCCGCGATATCCTTGCGCGAATTCCAGGCATCCAAGTCGTGGAAATGAAGCGCGCCCGCGAGAACGGCATGTGTTGTGGAAGCGGCGGCGGGCTCATGTGGGTGGAGGAAGAACCCGGTAAACGCGTGAATGAACGCCGGGTCGATCAAGTTATGGAAGCCTTCGAGTCCACCCAGCACTCCGGCGCTCGCGTTCTCGCGTCCGCTTGTCCCTTCTGCATGACCATGTTGGAAGACGGCGTGGCCGCGCGGAAATTGCCCGTGCAGGGAAAAGACATCGCGGAACTGGTTGCCGAGGCTTTGATCCGAGGCACTCCGGAAGCGGCCGGCTGAGACGGCCCGGGCAACGCCTAACACGATTTCGGCGTGAAGACGAACAAGGTTCAATGTCCAAGGTTGGGCCGAGCGCCAGGATAGCCCCGCAGGGCGCAACTTTCCCCACGCCCATCGCTCCGGCCCCCACCAAAAGCCAAGCTGACCACCACTACTGCATTCGTAAGTTCCACCACCATGAGCGTTTTGCGCATCGTTGCTTCAGTGTGTACTTTCACCGAACGCGCGGCACACGAAATCTGCTCTCGCCAGTTTGCAGTAAAGGCAACCTGAATACGAAGGCGAGAAGTCCACGCAGAGAGTAGCTCTCTTGCGTACAAAAGACCTCAAGATATTCTTGGCACTCCGGCTTAAGCTATAGGTTATAGGGTTTTTGGTCGGGCCGCCGGGATTTGAACCCGCACCGCGCCGTATCAGCTCGTGTCATCCTGTGCTAACTATTTGATTCGTAAAGGACTGACAGAGGCGGTTGTCCAGCCAGTATCGGCGTGTCTCGCCGTGGTGTTTGCACAATGTTTGCACGGGGCGCCGAATCATGCCACTTCGACGAGATCAAGACGAGCTTTCGCCACCACTCCTTTGCCTCCTTGCCGGGGCGCAGGTCCGCCTCTCCGGAGTGTCCGAACGCCGCCGGGGAATCGGGCTTCGCCGGCCCAGAGCGTCTCCGCCTCCTCCAGCAGCTCATCAGAATCCGGATCCTCATCCAGGTCCTTGTCGAGGAGTCCATCGAGGTCGGGAGCCGGCCTGAGGACCGACGCGCACGCCCCCGCCGCCAGAACCAGGGCGGCGCCCAGCACCGCTCCCGTGACGACGTCGCGGAGGCCGGCGGGCTGGCGTCGGCTCGTCACCCGCCCGACTGCTCCAGCGGGCCCAGCCCCAGCTCAGGAGCGCCAGCAGGAAGGCGGCGAAGCCTCCCGCCACCATGTGTTCCCGGCGAAGCCACTCGAACCACACCGCCGCGGCCGAGACCGCACTCACAGGCGCCAGGTAGCGCATGTCCACCTCCCGAGATGCGCCGCATGCACGCACAGGACTGAAACGCGCCGGTTGGGGGTCTGCCGCGGCCGGCGCTGAGAGATTTCCCGGGAATCCCAGCGGGAAGCGGGTCGGGGCGCCGTTGACGCGATTGAGGAGAAGACATGGTCAAGACCACCCGGCGCCACGGGTTCCCGCGCCCGCGTCCGGGGGTGGGCCCGTGGTAGTGCGGTGGCGGCGCGCCACGGCGCCGGCCGCGCCGTGGCCGCTCCCGGCCGGTTTGGGTGTGGCGCGATCGCCCGCGGTGGATGGGATCCGGCCGGGCCTGGCCCACGTCCAACTGGAAGGCGCAGGCGTAATTCTCCGCCACCTGGAAATTCCCGCAATCCCCGAGCGGCTTCGCAAGGCCCTTTACCGCTACGACCTGGACTACGCCCTCACGACCTTCCTGTCCGACCTCGGCCTCAGGGCGGTCGCTCTACTCCAGCCGGCACACCCGGATCACCCGCCGGCCCGCGAACGGCTGCGGTGGGCGTGCCGGCATCTGGACTGGATCGAGTCGGAGGCGGGTTCGGACTCCGCCACGTTTGACCGTCTCTACGTGCTGCTGCGCGAAGAACTGGCCAGAGCGGAAGAGCAGTTCGCAGTGTACAGGCGGGCCAAGGCGATTCGCGATCTGCTGGCGGCGGACGCGGTGCCGTTTCCGGTTTACAAGGCATTCCGGTCGGAGTGCCTGGCCGCGTTGGACCGCTGGGGGGATCTCACCGGCGATCAGTGCGAGGAGATCCAGAGAGTCAGGGGGAAGTACCTGGACCTGCTCGGCAATTTCAGTGATCTCATGAGCGGATTCCAGGCGCATGCCCGGAAGCTACGGGGGAGCCGGAAACTGGGGGACGAGCAACGGGACCTGCTCGAGGACATCGCGGCGGAGGGCGAGAGGATCGAGAGCCACATCCTGGCTGGTGTCGTCCCTCCCGAAGAGGGGGTCGAACTTCTCCGCGAAGTCGCCAACGACCTGGCCGCTCTCATGGAAGCTATCTATGACGTGGATGAGGATGATCTGGAGGCTCACCTCAAAGCCCTCGAACTGGAACCCCCGTCCACACTCGAGCAGGTCACAAAGGCCTGGAAAGAGAAGATACGGGAAGTCCACCCTGACCTAACGGGCGGCGACGGGGAGGCAGCCAAGAACCTCAACGCCGCGTATTACTGGCTGAAGGGTTACTACACGAGACGAGAAAAGAGAGGGGAGGAAGTTCATGTTTGACATCACCAGGTACGAGCCGCGCCTCCCATCCGCTCGCCAGCCGGAGCAGCAACGCCCCCGCCGCACGCTCGAGGAGGTGCAACAGAAGTACTCGAGTCTCGGCACGCGCAC
>JAEUQD010000067.1 GCA_016789925.1 Bryobacterales bacterium
CCGCGCTTACAGCGCCGCCGCCCGCGTAGCGTATGAGGGCAGCGCTGTTGGCATACACCTCCAGGCAACCCTTGCGTCCACACGTGCACGGCAGGCCATCGCTTTCAATCGTGATATGTCCAAGCGCGTTGGCGAACCAGTGCTTCCCATGGTTCAGCGCGCCATTCACATAACAACCGCCACCAACGCCGGTGCCTAGCGTGACGCACACGAAGTCCGAGGCGTCCCGGGCCAGCCCGAATCGCTTTTCGGCCACCGCCAGCGCATTGGCATCGTTCTCGACGCCCACTGGCAGTTTCACGACTTCGCGAATCTCCTCGGCGATGGGCGCGCCGGTCCAACCCGGCAGGTTTTCGGTCGCGTAGGCTACCTTGCCAGTGTCGCGGTCCACCCAGCCGGCGGTCGCGATGCCGACGGCGGCTACGGTAACCGGGGACTGTTCCAGGCCCAGTAGGGCGACGCGCTTCAAATGGTCCAGCAGGCCCGCGCGGCCCGCACCCGCCGGTGTGGGGACGGCGGAATGGAACAGAAGCGTGCCATCGCCGGCGACGACGCCGAACTTGGTGTTCGTGCCACCCATGTCGATACCCAGGTAGTGGGCCGACCGCACGTGGTCCGCCTCGCGAACCGCCGCCGCAAAGCCGGCAGTCACTTCGTGCGGCCGTGTGATCGCTGTTCCCACCACAACGGCCCAGGCTCCGGCCTGACGCGCGGCCCGCGCATCGCCGGGGGTGGCGATCCTGCCCTCCGCAATCACGGGTACGGGCATCCTGCGCACCATCTCGCGGAGGAAGCCAGCGTCAAAGCGGGTGATATGTCGTGTATCCGCTGTGTAGCCGCGCATGGTCGGCGCAACTACGCTCGCACCATGCTCGACGGCGATTTCAGCCTCTTCGATGGTTGCGACGTCGGCCATCACGGGCACACCCAACTCTTTCCGGATGCGGCGCAACCGGTCGAGCGCGCCGCTCGCCCGGCCCCGTGCCGTACAGTCCAGAGCGATCACGGCGGCCCCGGCCTCCACCAATGCGCGCGCCTGTTCAAACTCCGGTGTGATGAGAATCTGTCCATCCACCCAGAGCGCTTTCCAGATACCGATAATCGGGACGTCCACCGCCGCCCGGATGGCCGCGACGTCGGCCGCGCCGCTGGCTCGAATTCCCCCGGCGCCGCCACGCACCGCGCTCCGGGCAAATCGAGCCATGTTCTCCGGCCCGTAGAACGCGTCCTCCGCGGCGGCCTGACAGGAGACAATCAGCCGCCCTTCCAATGCTTTCAATCTGTCGTCCACAGCGTTCATACGCTCCCAATGCTCGCCGACCAGGCGCACAGCGCGATGGCCGCCAGTAATGTCACGATTCCGGCCCACATCAACCGGACCGATTCTCTCGGCTGCCCGCGCCACTCACCCAGCAGAATGCCCATCGAATTGGCAACCAGTAGCCCCACGGCCAAACTCAGCGGCCATCCGATCGACGGTCCCAGGTTGCCCAGCCTCGGGGTGGCCGCGCCGTACAGGAAAATGCTCCCGCCCCACAACAGTCCCATCAACCCGCTCAAAACCCAACCTCGTGGTCCTTCGCCTGCGGCGCCAAACAGTTGGGCGGTGCCGTTCCGGCGCAAAAGCCAACTGCAATAAATAATGTTGGGTACTGACCCGAAACCGAGCATCAGGAGCCAGATGACATTCGTTGCGGCAAACTGCGATAAACCAGCCTCGACGCCCGTCGCAGCAATCGGGAGAGCCAGCGAGTAGCCGATGTTGAAAATCGCCGACATCACGCCCGACCCGATACAGAACAGGTAGGCCGAAACCGGCGCCCCGCCCGTGGCGGAACTGCCCCGCCTCATCCCCGCCGCTCCGCAAAGGGCCACGCCCACGAGAAACGTCACGACTCCCGCCAGCAGGATCGTGCTCCTGCGATCCAGTTGAAATCCCGTGCTCAGGATCATGGGTACGACCGACCCGAGCGCCGAACTCAACCCGATCACCAGGCTGTTTGCCAGCGACACTCCCAACCGGTCGACACTCAGCCCGAAGAGGATCGCGCCAAAACCCCAGGCGAACCCGAACACGCACGCGCTGCTCACCGCCCCTTGGGGTGCGCGCGCCAGCACGTTTCCGACAATGCCTCCGGCGCCGGAAACCGCCATCACGACGGGCAAGATCAGGCAGGCCACGACGATGAAGAGTAGCCAGATGTTCTCCCACTTCCAACGCCGCATCAGCTTCATCGGCGCAGCGAACAGTCCGTTGCAAACGCCCGAAAGCGCGGCCAGCCCCAACCCTTCCAGCATCATCGATTTGACCTTCCCGACAGCCTACAGGATCGCATGGGAACTCCTTCGCCTTGTTTTCGTGTCCGCCAAAAAATCCCATACACAACTAATTGAGATTTATTTTTCGCTTGTTTTCATCGGGTTACAAATTTCGCCTGCCACTGTTTTCAAACCTGTCCTCGTAACTTGAAGCCGGCTGGGGGAGTTCGATCTCCCTTTTGACCTTTCTTGGAGTGAGGTATTCAATGAAACCTGAAGAGGTTGCTGACTTTCCCGAATTTAGCGGGATTTTTTTCGATCCGGCCACGGGAAAGAGCTATCTGGCCGACGGGACCGATACGGGGTATACGTTTGAACGCGCGCGGTGGACCGGCCCGTTCGGACTCCACTTCGCGTGGCCCTGGCTGAATCCGATCGCGTTCGCTACTCACGATACGGCTGTCAAGGTGCTCGGATTCGCGCGTGCCGCGCTGCCGCCGCACCTCAATGTCGAAATCGACGAAGAGAAGAAGGACCTTGGTCCGTTCACGCGAACGATTGAGCGGTTGATCGTTGTCAAAGGCGCCGGGCGCGAAGAGTCGTTCAGCGCCGGCTGGCTGGCGAATTCCATCATCCGCCATGGTGTGCAAACTGCCGGCAAATACTTCCAAACCGAAGTTCGGCAGGCCGGATTCAGCCTGTAATCGGCTACACTCAGACGAAGGGGCGGCTCCCAACAGACCGCCCCTTCTTAGAAATCCCTTGCGCCCGTTACTCCTCGCCGCCCTCGCCGCCCTGCCCCTACAGGCGGCCACACGCATCGAAGTCCACTTTTCTCTGCTCGAAAGAGTGCTCGCCAAACAGGTGTTTACCCAGGAGGGCCGCAAATACGTTCGCGGATCCAAATCCACTCCGTGCAATTTCGCCTACCTCGAGAGCCCGAAGATTACGGCTCAAGACGGCCGTCTTTCGATCCGTACCCGCTACTCCGGCCGGCGCGCCCTCGACTTATTTGGGAGTTGCGTCGGCTTGGGCGGTAATTTCCTCGCCGACATCACCGCCACTCCCTATCATCGGCAAGGCAAACTCGCCCTCAAAGACGTGCACGTGGCTTCCGTCGAGGGTGTTGATTCGTTCTACATCCGGCGTGTCCGCCAGCAATTAGCCGCCAGCATCGAGCGCGATTTCTCCGTTGATCTTCTGCCCGCCGCCCAAAGCCTGCTGGAGCAGCCACCCGGCGCCGCCTACCAGATTGGCGTAGCGGCACTCGAGGTGGAGAAGATCGAAGTCAACGGGGAGGCGGTCTTGGTTACGCTCGATTTGCGCCTGGCGGTGCGTTAAGGAATTCCGCCAGCCGCCGGCGGTATTCGTCCCTCGCCACAAGAACCGCGTCGGTGTGGGCGGCCTCCGGAATTTCCCAATACTGCGACCCGTGAGCAGCCGCGTGCAAAGCGCGAGAATGCCTGGCGCGAATGGAAGCGTCGCGCGCTCCGTGGATCAGAAGCACCGGCGTACGCGCCTTCCCCACGGCATCCACAGGATTCGAACGCCACAGGTTAACGCCATAGCGCAGGCGTGCGTAGATCATGCCGGCCTGAGCTACCGGCCACATCAACCATCCCGCCCCCGGAATGCGTGCGCGCGCGGCGATCTTGTCGGCGGCCACGCGCGAAAACCGGGTGAAGCCCGCTTCCGCCACCACGTGCGACCAGGGCGCTCCCCTGGCCAGGCTCAGCAGCGCCACGGCCGCGCCCATCGACTGTCCGAAGGCCGCCACCTCCCGCGCTCCGGCTTGCCGCAGCCAGGCCAGCCAAACCAATACGTCGCCGGCTTCGCGGTCGCCAAACGTCACCAGATCGCCGCCGCTGGTTCCGTGACCACGGCTGTCGGGCGCCAGCACGCCGAAACCGAGTTCCCGAAACAGTTGGATGTGGTCCCACATTCCTCCGCGGCAATCGGTAAAGCCATGCAGAATGTAAATGACGCGGCCGCATTGGCCGGGCGGGAAATACCAGGCTCGCAGCGTCAACCCATCCGCGCTGTTGACGGCCACCTCGGGGTGTCCCGGTTCCGGCTCGAAACGCCGCTCGGGCAGAACGTGCAGGATCCCCTCCGCCAACTGCCACGCCGCCACGCCCACCACCGCCAGGACAGCCACTGCAAGCCATTCCATGAACTCCCCAGGATACGATACCGGCCCAGACCCAGTGAAATCAGGCTCCGCAGACGCCTGAACTGCTCGGACCCCTGAAAAAATGGGTGTTTCAAGCATCTTTGCTCTTTACAGCCTTGCCCCATTTGGCTATGATGAAGCAGCAAACATTTCTGCCCAGTCTTGTTTTGGGCCCTTCCCAAGGCCCGGCAGGCGTGGGGGAAAGTCCATTGGGAAAGAAGGAGTTCAAATGGCTGAAGTCAAACGGATGACTCAAACTCAGTTCATCAAGAAAATCGCCGACGCGGTCGGCATTTCCAACAAAGTCGCCAAGCAGGTCCTGGAAACCTACGCTGCCACCGCCGTGTCGGAAACCAAGAAGAACGGCGTGTTCGTGCTGCCCGGCATCGGGCGTCTGGTTCGCGTGGAGCGCAAAGCCCGCTTGGGTCGTAACCCTGCCACCGGTGAGTCGATCAAGATCCCGGCTAAGAAAGTCGTGAAGTTTCGCGTGGCCAAAGCGGTGAAGGACGCCATCGTTCCGCCGAAAAAGAGCAAGTAAACGCCCGCAGACGGATACCTCCCCCACCCCGTAAAAGTCAAACCCCGCGGCCTCTCGTTGCCGCGGGGTTCTTTTTTCGTTTGGAATCTCTTCCGCCGTCTATTTGAAGTGCAATAGACGGGTTGGTTGGCCGCTTACGCCTGTTTCTTCTCTTCCGCTTTGTCGTCGCTCTTCAACGCGTTCTTGAAGTTGCGGATACCTTCGCCCAAGCCCTTAGCGACCTCGGGAATCTTCCGCCCGCCAAACAGCAGAACAGCAATACCGAGGATGATGATTAGCTCGGGGACGCCGATAGATCTCATGCGGCCTCCTTCTGAAACGTTACGTCTTTATTGTAGGTACCCCCTTCGAGCCGAGTCAAGCCTCCCTTCCGCCAGTCCCTTGACGAGGCTCTGATTCGTATATAGTAGATGACCAAGGGAATGCTTGGTCGAATCGGCGGTGCACTCGTTTTCCTCGCCCTCGGCGCAGCGGCGCAGGATCGTCCTCGCGCCTGGAACTTCGCCAACCACATCACACCCATCCTCACGTTTGGCGGATGCAACCAGGCTGCATGTCATGGATCACCGGTCGGAAAGAGCGGATTCAAACTGTCTCTTTACGGTTCGGACCCCCGCTCGGACCATGCCACTCTCCTGAAGTCGCGCATCGACCTGAAGAACGTCGAAGCCAGCCTCCTGCTGCGCAAACCCACCATGCAGGTGGCTCATGGCGGAGGTCCGCGCTTCCGCAAAGACTCGCCTCATTATCAGGTTTTGCGGGCGTGGATCGCCGCGGGCGCGCCCTTTGGCGACGATTCCGCGCCCAAACTCACCCACCTGACCGTGTCGCCCGGCTACCGTGTCCTGCGCGAACCCGGCGTCACGATTCCTCTCCAGGTCACCGCCCACTATTCCGACAAGTCTCAGGAAGATGTCACGGGCATGGCTGTCTACTCCAGCAACGACGAAGCCGTCCTGAAAGTCGACAACCGCGGGCGTGTCACCCCCCAGGGCGCCACCGGCGACGCCGCCGTCATGATCCGCTATGCCGGCCAGTTTGCCGCCGCCGTCTTCGGGGCGACCACTCTTCCGGAGCGCGCGG
>JAEUQD010000188.1 GCA_016789925.1 Bryobacterales bacterium
GCACAACGGCATCGTCGAGAACTATCTCCCCCTGAAGCAGAAGCTCGAAGCCGAGGGGCATAGGTTCCGGTCGGAAACAGACACGGAAGTGATCGCACACCTGATTGAGCGGGCCTATGACGGGCGGCCGCTCGAAGAAGCGGTGCGGATGGCCGTGAAGGAACTGAGCGGCGTATTCGCGCTGGGAGTGATCTCGCGGTCCGACCCGGGCAAGATTGTCGGTGCTCGCTCGGGACCGCCGGTGGTGGTGGGGCTCAGCGAGGGCGAGTACTTTCTTGCATCGGACGTGCCGGCGATTCTCGCCCACACGCGCGACATGATCTTCCTGGATGACGGGGACCTGGCGGTGCTTACGCCGGAGGGCGTCTATCTCACCGACTTTGAAGGCAGCCCGATCAAGCGGAATGTGTCTCACATTCTGTGGGACCCGATCATGGCGGAAAAGGGCGGCTACAAGCATTTCATGCTCAAGGAAATCTTTGAGCAACCGCGCGCGGTGCGGGATACGATGCTCGGCCGTGTCAGCCAGGAGTCCGGCAACGTTTTCCTGGACGAGGTGAACCTGTCGCCGGAGCAGTTTGCCGGGTTCAAACAGGTGAAGATCGTGGCCTGCGGCACCAGTTGGCATGCGGCGCTGGCCGGTAAATTCATGATCGAAAAGCTGGCTCGCCTGCCCGTGGAAGTGGACTATGGCAGCGAGTTTCGCTATCGGGACCCGATTGTGGACGATTCTGTGCTGACCGTCGTAATTTCGCAGTCCGGAGAGACGGCGGACACGCTGGCCGCGCAAAGGGAAGCCAAGCAGAAGGGGTCAAAGACGCTGGCCATCTGCAACGTGGTCGGATCGATGATTACGCGCGAGGCGGCCGGAACGCTGATGACACACGCCGGTCCGGAGATCGGAGTGGCGTCCACGAAGGCGTTTACGGGCCAGCTTACGGCGATGGTGCTGCTGGCGCTCTACCTGGCGCAGTGCCGGGGCGAGGATCCGGAGCGCCTGCACGCGGTGGCCCAGGAACTGCTTCGAATCCCCGGAAAAATGGAGGTCGTGCTGGCCAACGATTCCTTCTACGAGGACTTGGGGAAGCACCTGTTCCGCGTGACCGACTTCCTGTTTCTCGGCCGTGGCATCCATTACCCGATCGCCCTGGAAGGGGCCTTGAAGCTGAAGGAGATCTCCTACATCCACGCCGAGGGCTACCCCGCCGGAGAGATGAAGCACGGGCCCAATGCGCTGATTGACGAAAACCTCCCGGTGGTCGTGCTGGCGACGCGCGACCCGTCGAGCGAAGAGAGCCGGTTGCGCTACGAAAAGACGCTCTCGAACATTCAGGAGGTGAATGCGCGCGGCGGCATCGTCGTAGCCGTCGCCTGCACCGCGGATGTCGAAGAGGTGTCCAAAGTCGCCAAGTACGTGGTGTCGATTCCGCCGACGCACGAACTGCTACTGCCGATTCTCGAGATTGTCCCGCTTCAACTACTGGCCTATCACATCGCCGTGCGCCGCGGCTGCGACGTCGACCAGCCGCGCAATCTCGCCAAGAGCGTTACGGTGGAGTAGGTGCGCCAGTTTCATCACCGCCTCACAATCCAGACCCGGGGGAAAGGTCTGTACGAGTGTACGGCGGAGATTGTGGCGTGGCTGAGCTCCTTTTCCGTCACGGATGGACTGCTGACAGTTTTTCTGCAACACACTTCCGCGTCGCTGCTGATCCAGGAAAATGCCGATCCGGACGTCACTTACGATCTGGAGCAATTCTTCAAGCGGCTGGTGCTGGAAGACCGGCGTCTCTACCGCCACACCATCGAGGGACCCGACGACATGCCGGCGCATATCCGCGCCGCGCTTACCCAAACTCAGCTTTCGATTCCGGTTTCCGCGGGCCGGCCAAGGCTTGGGACCTGGCAAGGGATTTACGTCTGGGAGCACCGCGACCGGCCCCATTCTCGAAGCCTCGCGCTGCACTTCCTCGGCGATTGATCCCATCCGGCGAGGTATACTCGAAGGACGCGTGTCTTGTTGGGGCGGTGCGATCTGGGCGGAAACTTCGAAAGGATCCTTAGCGTTTGTTGGAACAACCACAACTCAAAGATGGGAATGTCGACAAGGTCAACTGGCTCTCCAGTACGCCTTTCTTTGCAATGCATCTCGCGTTCCTCCTCCCGATTTGGGTCGGCGCCAGTTGGGTCGCCGTCCTGACATGCGTCTTCCTTTACTACGCCCGGATGTTCGGCATCACCGGCGGCTACCATCGCTACTTCTCGCACGCCAGCTATAAAACGAGCCGGGCATTTCAGTTTTTCCTGGCGTGGCTGGGCTGTTCGTCGATGCAGAAGGGACCGCTGTGGTGGGCCTCATTGCACCGCCACCACCATGCGCACTCCGACCAGGAAGAGGATATCCATTCGCCCCTGACGCGTGGGTTCTGGTGGTCGCACGTAGGGTGGATTGTTTGCAACCGGTACAACGAAACGAAGTGGAGCCTGGTCCAGAACTTCACCCGCTACCCGGAACTGGTGTGGATGAACAAATACCACTCGGTGCCCGGATTCGTGCTGGCGGGCGTGGTCTTCGTGTTCGGATGGTTCCTGGAAGCGTTTTTCCCGGGGTTGGGCACGGACCGCTGGCAGATGCTGGTGTGGGGATGGCTCATCTCCACGGTGGTTCTCTATCACGGCACGTTCACCATAAACTCGCTGGCGCACGTGTTCGGTTCCCGCCGCTACCCCACCAAGGACGGCAGCCGCAACAACTTCTGGCTGGCGTTGATCACGATGGGCGAAGGCTGGCACAATAACCACCACTATCTGCCGTCCTCGGCGCGGATGGGTTTCCGGTGGTACGAGATCGACCTGTCCCTCTACGTTCTCACGATGCTGTCGTGGGTCGGGCTGGTCTGGGATCTCAAGAAGCCGCCTCAACACATTGCCAACCCGGCAGCGGAACCGCTCGCCCGGGCGTCGTAAGACTAAAGCTTCGGGGAAGACCTGCCGAATTACCCGGTGGATACCGGGACTTTGGTTGACTTCATCGCCTATTGGCTGGCGGCGCCGCTGAGCGCTGTCATTCACAATTGCAATCTCTGGGAATGGCCGCTGGCGTGTGTGTTGTTATTTGGTGCGCTGCGCGGTTGGTTGCCAGTCCCCACAATCTGGGTCCACCGGGCATACGGGTGGTCGCGGTCCCGCTGGATTGCCTACACGAGCCTTCCTCTCGTACTGCTTGCGATCCGTGCGCTACTGCTGCCCTGGAAGCCGGCGCCGCTTCCGTACGTCCCCGACGAGTGGAGCCATCTCCTGTTGGCCGATACTCTTCTCACCGGCCGGTTTGCGAATCCAGCACACCCGCTCTGGCCGTTTTTCGAAACCATCCACGTCCTGCCGCTCCCCCACTATGCGTCGATGTACCTGCCCGGACCGGCCCTGATTCTTGCGGCGGGCCGGTATCTGTTCGGCTCGCATTTCGCCGGCGTCTTGCTGGGGTGTGTCCTGATGACCGTGGCGTCGCTGTGGGCTCTACGGGCGTGGCTTCCTCCTTTCTGGGCCTGGTGGGGAACCGCATTGATCGCCGGCAAGGTATTGCTAAGCGGTTCCGCAAACGGCTATTGGATCAACAGCTATTGGGGTGGGGCCGCGGGCGCCTTGGGTGGAGCCATGGTGCTGGGCGCGGCGGGACGCCTGCGCGCGCGGCCGTCGATTGGGCTCGGGTTGATTTATGGCGCGGGGCTGGTTTTGCTTGGGATGACCCGTCCGCTGGAGGGTGCGGTCCTAGGTGCGGCGGTGACCGTCTGGGCTCTGGCGCGGCAAGGCAGGCGGCTGTTCCGGCCCGCACTTGGCGCAATCATCCCGTTAGCGTTGGGGGCGCTCTTCCTGAGCCAGTTTTGCCGCGCGGTCACCGGCGATCCCTGGCAGCTTCCGTACTTCGCCAATCAGCAGCGCTATGGCTGGCCCATGAC
>JAEUQD010000204.1 GCA_016789925.1 Bryobacterales bacterium
CAACTGGGAGTCTCGTGGATCTGGATGGGGTTGGAATCGCCGCAGTCGGGCTACGAAAAGCTCGATGGTACCGACACGCTGGCACTCACCCGCGAATTGCGACAGCACGGTATTGCCATCCTGGGGTCGACCATCATCGGCATGGAACACCATACGCCGGCCAACATTCACGAGGAGATCGAGCACGCCATCGCCCACGACTCGGATTTCCACCAGTTCATGCTCTTTACACCGGTGCCCGGCACTCCGCTCCACAAGCGAATGGGCGCGGAAGGGCGACTCTTCGATGTCGACCTCGCCGACATCCATGGCCAGTATCAGTTCAACTGGGACCATCCGCATATCACGCCACAACAGTCGAAGCATTTTCTGGACTTCGCCTTCGCCCGCGACTTCGAAGTGAACGGCCCGAGCCTCGCGCGCTTTGTGCGTACGACGCTGGAAGGCTGGAAGCGGTACAAGGACTTCCCGGACCTCCGTGTGCGCGCCCGCTTTGAACGCGAACGCCAGGCGTTGCGTACCTATTACAGCGGGCTGCTGTGGGCGGCCGAGAAGTACATCGCCGAATCTAACCTCGCGGTCGCCGAAAACCTCCGCGCCCTTCGCCAGGAAGTGCGAAGGGAGTGCGGTGCATCCTCGGCGTGGATGGCGCGCATTTTGGGTCCCGCATTGCTCTGGGCGGCTCGGCGCGAGCAGCGCCGTCTACAGGCGGGCATCACCTACGAGCCGCCGACCTTCTTCCAGCAGCGCAACTGGCAACAAGCCTGATCGCCCGGAAGGGCGACTACCAGGTTGCGCCGGCGCCACCGGTCCGGCTTTGAGTTACTCTAACCGCGCGCAGTTTGGCGTTTGACGCCGCTGGCGCTTGGCTGCTGACCTCCCGAGCCAGGAACGTGCATTGCCCACTTGGGGCAGGAGCGATCCAGTTGGCCTCGCACCGGAGTTGACATGAAGCGATAGAATTGAGGCATATGGTGAGTTGGAAAGAGCGGATCAGCGTGAATCCCACCGTATGCCACGGAAAGGCCTGTATTCGCGGTACGCGGATTATGGTTTCAGTAGTCCTGGACAACCTTGCCGCAGGGGTGGATCGCGGAGGCATTCTTGCGAGTTATCCCTCGTTGCGGCCCGCCGATCTTGACGCCGCGCTGGCCTACGCCGCCGAATTGGCTCGAGAAGGTGTGATGGGCCTTCCGGTCGAGATAGGCACGTGAGGTTCAAGACCGACGAAAATCTCCCAGTCGAAGCGGCGGCAGTCTTCCGCGATGCCGGCTACGACGCCGAGACCGTTTGGGACGAAGAACTGGCCGGTAAGGATGACGCGGCAATCGCCAGCAAGGTGCGAACCGAGCAACGTATTCTGGTCACCGCGGATCTGGATTTTGCCAACATTCGTGCTTACCCACCTGAAGACCATCCGGGCCTCATCGTGCTTCGTCTGAAGCAGCAGGACAAAGTCAACGCCATCGCCGTGCTGAAACGAGTCGCACTTGCCCTGGGTCATCGGAGTCCCGAGCGTGAGTTGTGGATTGTTGAGGAAGACCGTATCCGGATTCGCCAGGGCCGGTCTTGGGGATAGGTCGCGCAACGTTTACTGGTGCCGCAAGAGGCAGATCGAGTCGGCAGGCCGAGCTGTGATTGGGTGGTCGGACAACGTGAAACGGCGCGCACGCACTCGGCCGACTGTCCGATGTTCCATTTGCGACGTATCGAGATACATTAGGGGAGATTGCTATGTCCCACGCCCTTCTGCTCCTCCTGGCCGGCGCACTCTGTGCGGCGGCCCAACAACGGCCCCAGCTTCCAACGCCCGATCACGCCGACGTCAGGTACGGACCGCACGAGCGTAACGTGCTCGACCTGTGGCTGGCGAAGACACCCGGCCGGCATCCGCTGGTGATCTACTATCACGGGGGCGGTTTCCGGGCCGGCGACAAAAGGACGATCAACGTCGAGTTGCTGGATAAGCTGCTGCGGAGCGGGATTAGTGTGGCCGCGGTGAATTACCGGCTCACGAATGTCGCGCCCTACCCTGCCCAGATGCAGGATGGTGCGAGGGCACTCCAGTTTCTGCGGCTCCATGCGAAGCAGTACAAATTGGACGGGAAGCGCGTCGGGGCGTTTGGCGGGTCGGCGGGCTCGGGCATTTCACAGTGGCTGGCCTATCACGACGATCTGGCGGACAAGAAGAACAGCGACCGCGTGTTGCGCCAGTCCACGCGGCTGTCGGCGGTTGGGCCATTCAATGCGCAAGCGTCCTACGATCCGCGCTTCATCGGCAAGTTGATGAACAGCGACAAGATCCATCCGGCGCTGATTACCTTCTTCGGCATGAGTTCGCCGGCCGACGTCACGAATCCGAAGTTCTTCCCGCTGTTTGAGGATTCCTCCCCGATCAATCACCTGAGCGCGGGCGATCCGCCGATCCTGGTCTTCTTCAGCCAGCGCAACGATCCGTTGCCGCCGAACTCAACCGGCGAGCAGCACATCCATCATCCGAAGTTCGGGTTTGCCCTAAAGGAGAAAGCGGACAAGTTGGGCGTTCCCTGCACGGTCCTGTTGCGCGAAGACTACCCGCAAGGTTTTCCGGTCGACCGGTTTGCCGAGTTCTTCCGGACTCGGTTGAACCCTTGATCGAGCGCCGGCATTCGGGGTACGAACATCGGCACCGCGCGCTGGTAAAGCCGATAGTCTTCACCGAACTCACAGAGCAGGTCGCGTTCCTCAAGGGATGCTCCCATGACGATCCAGAGGGTGAAGACAGTATTTAGCAACAGCCGGTCCAGGGACAGAACCGGCGCTGCCCAAAGGGCGATGATCCCGAAAGAGTAGAAAGGATGACGGACCAAACGGTACGGCCCTTCAACCGTCAGTTTGGCCGGATGACGCTCTTCCTGCCGGACTTGGGATAGAAAGATGTCGATCCCGAACGCATCGAACTGTTCCAGCGATCGAATACCCCACAGAATTCCCGCAAGACAAGCCAGCAATAAGGCTGCGAACAGCCACCTTCCGACGCCTGTCGCCACGTAGATCTCCACGGTCGAACGCTGCCAAAGAGCAACCAGCAGAAGGAGGGCAGCGGCGGAGGCGATCGTATAGATCACGCGATACCAATGTCCGGGTAGCACTCTGATCAGCTTGGCTTGAAACGATCTGCGGACCATGCCACTGTGCTGAAGAAAAAACAACAGACAAAGGCCCCCGTCCCAGACCAGGAGGGAGTGCTCCTCCAGGTGCAGTTCAAGAAAGCCGAACGCGCCGGTCCACAGGAATAACCCGAAAATCGACAGTGACCCAACACCGAGTCCGCCCACGACCGCCGCAACGCATTGGACGGCGATCCTGCGTGTCGTTGTTGCCATGCTGCGGGGCCCCAACTCAGTTGGCCCGACGATGATTGTAGTCCTCCCGCAAGGCATTGAAAAGCCCCGCTTCATGGTCAACGTCTAATCGAGTTCAAATGCCTCTCTACAAGGACGCAGCAAGGCAGTGTCCTGACGGTCTTTGTAGAGGACGCAGTTCTCGATGACCAGCATGTCGAGACCGGTGCCCATAAAGCAGCGGAAGGCGTCTTCGAGGGTGCAAACGATGGGTTCGCCGCGCACGTTGAAACTCGTGTTGACGAGGACGGGACAGCCGGTGCGTTCGCGAAACGCGTTCAGAAGCGCGTGAAAGCGTGGGTTGGTTTCGCGGTGGACGGTTTGGATGCGGGCGGAGTTATCGACGTGGGTGACGGCGGGAATCGTGCTGCGGGGCACGTTCAGTTTGTCGATCCCGAAGAGTTCCTGCTGTTGCGCGGTCATCGGGATGAGATGTCGGCCGGAAACCGGCGCGACCAGGAGCATGTAGGGACTGTCGGCGTCGAGGTTGAACCAGTCACGCACATGCTCGATGGGAACCGAAGGGGCGAAGGGGCGGAACGACTCCCGGAACTTCACCTTCAGGTTGAGCACGGACTGCATGGAGGGCGAGCGCGGATCGGCGAGAATGGACCGCGCCCCCAAGGCGCGGGGGCCGAACTCCATGCGTCCCTGAAACCAGCCAAGGGCTTTGCCTGCCGCCAGCGCATCGGCACAGGCCGAAAGAAGGTCAGATTCAGGGAGCGACTCAAACCGTCCGCCGGCCTGGCGCAGGCGGTCTTCGACCTCCGATTGTGAAACCCTCGGGCCGAGATAGGAGCCGCGCATGCGGTCGTCCCCAGACACGCGCGGCTGGTCGAGAAAGAGGTGATAGGCGGCAAGCGCGGCCCCCAAAGCACCGCCGGCGTCGCCTGCGGCCGGTTGAACCCAGATGTTCTTGAACGCTCCCTCGCGGAGCACTTTGCCGTTGGCCACACAATTCAGGGCAACGCCACCCGCGAGGCAAAGATTAGTTGAACCGGACTCCTGAGCGAGCGTCCGGGTCATGCGCAGGACGACCTCTTCCAGGACCGCTTGAATGGACGCTGCTACGTCCATGTGGCGCTGGGTCAGGAGTTCTTCGGGCTTCCGTGCGGGCCCGCCGAAGAGTTGGTCGAACCGCTGGTTGGTCATTCGCAACCCGGTGCAGTAGTCGAAGTAATCGAGATTCAGGCGAAAGGAACCGTCCGGCTTGACGTCGATGAGGTGGTCGCGGATGAGCGAAGCAAATCGCGGCTCGCCGTAAGGGGCGAGGCCCATGAGCTTGTACTCGCCGGAATTGACGCGGAAGCCCGTGTAGTAAGTGAAGGCGGAATAGAGCAACCCGAGCGAATGGGGAAAGTGAATCTCTTTGGTAATCGTGAGTCGGTTGCCTTTGCCGGCGGCGACCGACGTGGTAGCCCATTCGCCCACCCCGTCCATCGTAAGAACCGCGGCCTCTGAAAACGGCGACGGAAAGAAGGCGCTGGCAGCGTGACTGAGGTGATGTTCAGTGAACAGGAGACGGTCAATCCAGGGGCCGGGACCCGCGATTTTCGTCAACTCGCCGGCAAGCAGGCTTTTCTGAAAGAGCTTCTCGCGCAGCCACAGGGGAATGGCCATCTGGAACGATCGGAGACCACGGGGAGCAAACGAGAGGTAGGTCTCCAGAAGGCGCTCGAACTTGAGGAACGGCTTGTCGTAAAAGACGATGTGGTCGATGTCGTGGAGTCGCAAGCCGGCGTGGTTCAAACAGAACTGCACCGCATGGGCGGGAAAAACCGCGTCGTGCTTCTTGCGGGTAAAGCGTTCTTCCTGGGCCGCGGCGAGGATTTCGCCATCGTGGAGGAGCGCGGCGGCGCTGTCGTGATAGAAGGCGGAGATGCCGAGAATTCTCATTCCAGGCAGGTCAGAACAGCGTGTAGATGAAGGGCGCGATGGCGCTGCCTTCCGCGAGGATGAGCAGGCCGCCGAGCAGCAACATCATCACGAGGATGGGGAGAAGCCAGAACTTCTTCCTTACTTTCAGGAAATCCCAAAGTTCGATCAGAATGGACAT
>JAEUQD010000211.1 GCA_016789925.1 Bryobacterales bacterium
GTTCCGTCAAACAGAGGGGTCTCGCCATTGGCGTGTAGCAGCGCGGGCGAGGCGGCGAGAAGCCGGCAGAAGGTGCGTCGGTCCAGTTTCACCATACAGCTCGATTGTAATGCTCCCTGCCATAATGTGGCCATGGCCCGCGGGGCGGCGGTATGCGTGATGGCGCTGAGCCTTGCCCTGCGCGCGTCGCAATCCGGACCGAAGACTCCTCAAGCGGAATTCCATTTTCTGCGGCTCGAGTATACGGATCGCCCCGATGCGCGCCGCCCGTTCGGGCGCGGCGGCTGGTGGTTGCAGGACTGGCCCGAAGCGGAAACCCATTTCGCGCAAGGCATCCGCCGGTTGACGCGCATCGATACCGGCGAGGGGCGTCACCTCGGGCTATTGGACGACCGGATCTTCGACTATCCATGGGTCTACGCCACCCAGGTCGGCTATTGGGACTTGAGCCGGGCCGAAGCGGCACGCCTGCGCGACTATTTGCTGCGCGGTGGATTCCTCGTGGTGGACGATTTCTATGGCCTCAGGGACTGGGAAGTGTTCCGCGCCACCATGCAGGAGGTGTTGCCGGAACAGACGATTCTCGATCTAAGGGAAGACGATCCTCTGTTCAGTGTGCTCTACCAGATCCGCGAGCGGACGTTCATTCCCGGCCTGCGCCACCTCCGCCGCGGCCCCGGCGGGACCATCGTCGCCCAGCCCCAGACCATGCCCCCCACCTGGCGCGCTCTCTACGACCCCAAGGGCAGGCTCCTCGTGGCCATCAATTTCAACATGGACATCGGCGACGCCTGGGAACATGCCGATCTGCCCGAATATCCCGCCGACATGACCATGCTCGCCTACCGCTTTGGACTCAATTACATCCTCTATTCAATGACGCATTAGCTGGCCGATCTCGCGGAGGCCGACATAGGCAAAGAAGGCAAGCGCGGCGGCCAGCGTGGCGTTGAGCGGAATCGTTGCCCGGAAGCCACTGCCCACCCACGCCCGGCGGTTATTCATGATTAGCAGCGTAAGAGCGAGTATCGGCAACAGCATGGCGCCGGTGATTCCAAAGGCCAGTTGTAACTCCTTCACGGGCCAGCGAAGCAGCACCAGCGGCACGGTTGCCAGGCACAAGAGATAGCCGCGGTATGGCCGCGACCGCTCGGCGTCGGCGCCCAGTTGCTGCCCGCGGCTCAAGCAGAGTACGTCGGCGAACAGGTAGGGCAGGCTCTGCCAAACCCCGAGCATGGCCGAAAACACCGCCGCCCAGAAGCCGATGAGAAAAATCCATTTGCCGCTCGGACCCAGGCTCACCGCCAGTTGGTCGGCCAGCAGCAGCGCCAGTTGCGTCCCCTGCCCGCGCACTTGCACCCGCGAGCCGATGATCACCACCGCGATGCCAAACAGCGCGATCACCAGGTAGGACAGCAACAGGTCGAAGCGGCAGGCCCGCAACCCTTCCTGCCCTTCCCTTTTCTCTTCGCGAATCCAGTAGCCGTAGCTGATCAACGCCATCGTGCCGCCGATCGCGCCGATCAGTCCCACCACCCAACCCGCGCCCGACGCGGGAATCGACGGCACCAATCCGCCGGCCACCGCGCTCCAGTCCGGAGCAAGCAGAAACGCCGTGAGCACCACCGTGGCGAACATCGCGCCCACACAGATCGCCAGCACGCGCTTGAGCAGCGCATAGCCGCCAAACCAAACCAGCGCTAACGCTGACAGCGCATGCACGGCGCCCCACACAAATCGCGATTGTTGGCCTTCGCCCAGCGGCAGCACAGCCGTTGCGGCCACCCCGCACGCGCTCGACAGCATGCCTCCGGTCACCAGCGAAAACAACAGAAGGTAACCCAGAAACAGCCAGAGTATCCAGCCCCCCAAACGCGTCACCCAGCCTTCCAGCAGCGTGGTCCCGGTGGCCATCTGCCAGCGTGCGATGCCCTCGGTCAGCGTCCACTTCAGCAGCACTCCCGCCGGAACAGCCCACACCACCGCGATTCCTGCTTCCGCCCCCGCCAGGCTGCCCGTGAGGATGTCGCCCGCGCCGATACTCGTCGCCGTCAACAAGATCGCCGGACCCACTGCCGCCCATTTGCTCATCGGTCTGGTGAGCATATCGCTTTCTGCCCGCCAAATCCACCGTACCGTCCACGTGGTAGTGTCCAAGACATGCGCTTTCTTCTTGTGTTGGTGGCCGCGCTGGCAGGCGCGCAGACCGTGGACGATCGTCTGAATGGGTTGGTGCCGATGTGGGAGCAGGGTCGTGCCCCCTTGGGCATCTTCGCCTCGAACATCTCGACGCGCGGCGGGGCCTCCGTGGCCGGCTCTCCGGTGGACTTCGTGATCATCGACATGGAGCACTCGCCCTACGATCCGTCACGCCTGGAAGCCTACCTCTTAGGGATGATCGACAAGCGGCGGATCCTCGAAACCAAGTCCTTGAAGCCGGCGGTGCTTCCGCTCGTGCGTTTGCCCGCCAACGGCCGTGAGCACGTCGAATACATGATCAAGCAGGTGCTCGACCTGGGCGCGTTCGGCGTCGTCGTCCCGCACGTCAACAATCGCGACGACGCCCTCGCCGCTGTCCGCGCCATGCGCTATGCCCAGCGCGAGGGAGCGCGCGATGCCGAACCTCGCGGCCGCCGCGGCGTCGGCTACGGCTGGGCCGCCAGGTACTGGGGCATCCCCGCCGCCCGTTACGTCGAGCGCGCCGACCTCTGGCCACTGGACCCGCAAGGCGAACTGCTGCTGTGGTGCATGGTCGAGTCCGGCGAGGCCGTCGAGCGCGCCCGTGAAATTGCGTCCACACCGGGCGTCAGCGGCATCTTCCTGGGCCCGTCCGACCTCGCCGTCTCGTTGGGAATCGCCGAATCCGATCCCAGGCTGGAACAAGCGATAGAGAAGGTACTCGCCGCCTGCCGCGAGACCGGAACCCCCTGTGGAACGCTAACGTCCGGCGAGAACGTCGCCAAACGACTCAAACAGGGGTTCCGCTTCCTGGCCGTAGGAAGCGACAGCGGTCTACCGGCGTCCACCGACCGGTCGTTGCGCATCGGACGCGAGACAAGATAGAACCCTATCCGAGTAACTTCCGGGCTTCCTCGATCTCAAGGCCCCGCGTCCAGATCAAATCAGGATCGGCCGTCCCAAGTCCCAGTTTCTCCGCCTGTGGGAACCACGGCACGCGCCCGGTTTTCAAAGACGAAGCGATGGCGTCGACAGCCAACCCGCTGAGCCCTGCAATCAGCAGATTTGGCTGCACACACGCCACGACAGCCAAATCCGGCGGATGATACCGAACAAGGTCAAGCCAGTGGGAAGCGTCGCGCGCGATGGACCGAAAGTTCTCCAGCGTGCTCGCGCCGGCGCCGAGAGTAGTCAGGCTCACCAGTCTGTCGCATTGGTGCAGCGTCTGGGGCACCTCCAGCGTCTGCCTCTGGCTCCGTGGCGCTGGTGTCTTCACCATCGGCTCGCGCGAAAGGTCCGCGCTGTCGAACTGGCGAGCCGGAAACCGGCCTTTCAACCCAGTCAACGGCAGAGCAACCCCTGCCACCGTGAACCGCAAACCGAGGCCCTCTTCCGCCATGCGGGCAACCAGCGCTTCGAGCAGTTCCTTGGGAAACGAAGCATCCGCGAGGATCAACACCCACTCGTCCGCGCCAAAAAAACGCGGCTGGGTGTTGGCGCGCTTGCCGACGTGCAGAAAGGCTGTGCCCACCAGCGCCTCCCATTGCCCCGGATCCAGCATTGCCCGCACCGGCTGTGGATCCGTCAACCCGGGAATCCGCGATCCGTCATGCTCCTCGGAACCCCGGAAATCCGACGGAATGATGGCTACGCGCGGGGTACGGTCCACGCTGGCGGCGGCCGTGAACTCTTCGTGTCTTCGCTTCGGCTCCGATTGTGGCATCTCAGTTGCTCCCGCATCGGTGAGCGTCTCGATTATACGACTATGTGGCTACGCAGGAGAGATTTACTCGCTGGACCCGCATCGGCCTTGCTTCCCTCCCTTTGGGCGGCGCCCGCCTTCCCGCGGATCGGGTTCGTCCCGTCTACCTACCGCGGCCTCAAACGCACCGCCGCTCCCAACGATGCACTCGACTACGAGATCGTGCGCGACATGGTCTGGAATGCCATTCGCCTGGGACGGCCTCGGGCCGGTAGTCTGGAAGCCAAGATCAAACCCGGCGCCTGGGTGGTCGTGAAGCCGAACATTGTGGCGCTGCGCCCGCGCCCCGCCTATCGGACAGGCGACATCACTGACTTTCGCGTAACCAAGGCCGTTGTCGAATACCTGGCCCGCTTCTCCCGCGCCGCGCGCGTCACAGTCGCCGAAGGCGGCAGCTACCGCAGGCCTGGAGACAAAGCCCTGGACAATGTCTGCAAGCAGAACGGGGTGCACGTAGACGCGAGAACCTTCGACTGGGGAGCCGGCGAGTTCCCCGGTTTTGGCGGTTCGCTCCACGACATGCTGGCCGGGATGGCCGCCGCGTTCCCTGGCAAATCGTTCGACTACGTCGATCTCTCCTATGATGCGGTCCGCGAGGCGGGAGGCAAATACGCCAGGCTTCCCGTTCCCCTGGCGCCCAACGGCGTCGGTGCGTTTAGCCTCAGGCCCGATTACTTCGTCACAAACACCATCCGCGATTGCGACTTTCTCATTACCGTGCCGGTCATGAAGGTTCACATGCAGTGCGGCATTACCTGCTGCTTGAAGAACTACGTCGGAACGGCGCCGCGCGAAGCCTACGCACCCCCCGGCTCGTTCTCCAACTCCAACCTGCATCGCGACCACTCCGTCGAAGACCGCATCGACTCCTTCATCTGCGATCTTGCAGCCTTTCATCCTCCGGACTACGCCGTCGTCGACGCCATCCGCGGCCTCCAGTACCAGGAGCACGGCAACGGCCTGCCGGACCAGATGATTCGGTCCAATCTCGTCTTCGCGACCGAAGATCCCGTGGCCGCCGATGCCCTCGCGGCCCGGCTCATGGGCTTCAACGAAGAGGATATCGAGCACCTGCAAATGGCTGAGCAGCGCGGGATGGGCACGCTGCGGCTCGACAGGGCCGACATCGCCGGAGCCGATCCCGTGAGGCTCGTCCGCGGTTGGGCCAAACCCCGCGCCTGGCACGGCCGCGGCAACCGGCTTTGGAAACTCTCGCCCAACTGGGGAACGCCCGACGTATCGTGGACCCCCTACACCGCCCCTACCGACACGCTCTCTCTCGCCCAGTGGACCAACCGCCCTGTCCCGGAAGGCGCCAGGTTCACCGCGGCGGCCACGGCCCTTGCCAACGGCCACCTGAACGCCTGGCTCTGGACCGGGTTCCAGGGCAAACTGCGCCTGCGCCTCAACAACGAAACGGTGCTCGACCTGGAAAACCGGACCCGCTACCGCGTCGGACAGTATCAGTACCCCATCGCGCTGCGTCCCGGGCTGAACCGGTTCGTTTGTGAACTGGAAGCAGTCTCCGCGACACCACAACTCAGTCTCCTGGTGGTAACCGGGCAAAACAACGGCGACACCCCCCGCCAACTGCAATGGCGTCCGGCCTGACAGCTCGACGGATTTAGCCCCGCCGCGGAGCGTCCTTGATCATCCTGTCCAGCACATTCTTTGTAATGCGCTGCACATGCGCATTCACCCCGAACCCGCCCGCGTAGGTCCGGGCCGGAATGTGCCCCGGTGGCTGCGACAGTCCCTCCGGCCACCAGATGGTTCCCGCATTGAATACCCAGTTCCCCTTCGGACGTTGAAATACGACTGCCGAATGTTCCCTGACGCCTCTCCCACGCGACTCCGGAGGATAGATGGGACCACTCGCAATCACCTCCAGTCCCGCCACCTTCGCCAGCGGCGCGCCGTGATACTCCCAGCCGATCAGTCCCGGGATCTTGTCCCCCTTCTTCAGGCCCGTCCCTTCATAGGCCCAGTGCTCGGGCTTCGTCACAATCCAGTCACCGTATCCGGATCCGTACGAGCTCGACCCCATCAGCGTCTCCTCGTCTCCGAAAAGCTCCTTACGCGCGAAGGCGCGGCACCGGGCGCCCGTCACCGAGCTGTCATAAAACAGGATTTCTCCCGAAAGCGCATTGCCGCAAAGAAATGCGATGCTCAGGCCATCTTCGCGCGCCTTCAATGCGTTTTCGAACATCGTCCGCGACCAGTATTCATCGTGCCCCACCGACAGCAGCGCCTTGCTTGTCTTGAGAAGGCCGGGGTCCAGTTCGAGGTCCAGATTCGAGCAGTACGTCACATCGTAGCCGTGCTGCTCCAGCCAGAACGCGAGCGGAAGCTCCCACAACAGGAAGGAGCCGGAGCCCACCGATGCCGGCGCATCGATCACCTGGCAGTACTTCGCGTAGGGACGGTCGAAGCTCACCCGCACGTTCGGACCCGTGTACCACACCGCCGCCGTCCCGTCGTCGTAGAGAGAGTCGCGCGCCGGCCACTTGTTGTACGCCTGCCACGTCAAATCGGCTACCTGGAATAACAGGTCGCTGGGCCGGTGTTCCTTCACCACGAAGATGATATAGGACTGCTGGCCGAACCATTCATCCCGCGTCAGCTTGGCCAGATACACCCCGCTGGGCCACGTCTTCGGGATCGTCAGACTCGTGGTGACCGGCCACTTGCACTCCCGCAGCCGTTCCATCGTCATCATCGGTACCGCCTGCGGCTCCGCCCGGAAAGGTCCGAGCCGCTCATAATGCCGGCCGCCCGCGCCCCCGTAATACCCCATCCGGTAGATGTCCACCACAAAACTGCCCGCCGGCTTCATGCTGACCATGAAGTCGATCGACTCCCCAGCCGCCACGCTGGTCTTGGAAGCATACCCCTCGATCACCGACGAGCGCACTTGCCGGTTCAGCGGATACGCCATCATCGTCGGCTCGTTGTCGAACCGCGTGTGCTGGAGTTGCCACTCGGCCGTACCTTGTTTGGCGTTCTCTTCCGAGGTCCGCGTGGCCCCCGCCGCGGGCGCCGCGCCCGCCAGCATCCCGGCCACCGGGGCCGCCGCCGTGGCCCGCAGCAATTGTCTCCGCTGAAGTTGTGAGGATCTGCTCATGGTCTCCTTCCTGATCCCCTCCTGGATATCTCAACTTCCATGCCGTGTCAACGCATCAGGACCGGCCGCTTGAAGACAAGCAGCAGGTGACCGCGACGCGCAGCGACCAATCAACAGCAAGCTGTCATGTCACAGGCCGCGTTCCCTTGGTGACGCGGGACAGGAAGATAAAAATTAAGAGGTTAATCACATCTTTTACTATTGACATCTACTTGTTCGCCATGATAGACTTCCAAATGAACGGGACTGGTGTGTCTTCCCGCAGCCGGACAAGACACGCTGGTCCTTTTTCGTTGTTCAAGAAGGAATTCCGCTCGTGTCGAATCGTCATGAACCGCAACACCCAAGCACTCCATGCCGCGTCGTCGCGCTACGCCTGGCGGGCACGAATTCACCAACCGCCGCCCGTTCGACACTTTTCGACACCCCACGCCCCACAAAATCAACGCGGTGCGAAACGAATTCCCCCGGCCTACCGCCAGCCATCCACCCGCCCGCTCGACACTTTTCGACACCCCACCCCACAAAATCAACGCGGTGCGAAACGAATTCCCCCGGCCCACCGCCAGCCATCCACCCGCCCACTCGACACTTTTCGACACCCACACCCAAGAGAATCAACGCGGTGCGAAACGAAACCCCCCACCCCCCCCCCAGCCCCCCCCCCCCCCCCCCGCCAC
>JAEUQD010000220.1 GCA_016789925.1 Bryobacterales bacterium
TATTAGGCAGCGCTGAAGTCGGGGAACTCCTGCGGCGCTCCACCGGCTACGACGCTGCGTGCCGACAGGTCGATGATGGCGCTCCAGGCCGCGGCATCGTAGACATTCACCGGGGAGTCGCGGCCCTCCAGCAATGAACTCGCGAAGTCGGCCAGCATCAGTTGGTCGGCCCCGCGGTGCATGGCCTCGCCGCCGCCCCCCTTGTTCTGCTTCCAGAGCGGGTGGTCGAATTCGCTGATGAAGGGCTCAAACGGCTCCCAGGCGACTTTCGCCGACCGCTTGTCGAGCCAGATTTCCTGACGCCGTTCTTCGTCGCGATAGGAACCGAGCGTGCCTTGCAGGTTGTGGTAAGTCGTGCTGGGATGCGGCCGCGGAGACAACACGTCGTAGCGTAACTCGATCAGGCGGCCCTGGGCGGTGCGGATGAGCGAGACGTTCGAGTCGCCGGCGGCAGTCACCTTCATCTGTGGAGAATCGGCGCCGAACTTGCGGCGCGTGTATTCGGCGAGACCACCCGCCCGGCTGGATTGCGACGAAATCGAGACAAAACGGTCGCCGCGATGAATGCCGAGCCACTGCGAGATGGGCCCGATGGCGTGCGTCGGGTAGCGGTTGCCCGGCTGGTTCAGCTTTTCGCCGCGCCACGTGAGTTTCCCGTCGGGCGTGAACTGGAGGTTGCGCGTATCGTGTACATAGCCGCATTCGGCATAAGTCAGTTCGCCAAACAGCCCCTGCTTCACCATGTTCAGGACTGCCATGTTCGACTGGTAGTAACAGACGTTCTCGGCAAAGATATACTTGGCGCGCGACCGTTTGGCCGCCCGCACCAGTTGCCAGCACTCCTCGACCGTCAGGGCCGCCGGAACCTCGCTCACCACATGCTTGCCGGCGTCGAGCGCGGCCACGGCCATCCGGGCGTGCTCGTGCATCGGTGTTGCAATCAACACCGCATCGACGTCCTTGCTGTCCAGCATTCGCTTGAACTCGTCCGCACCGCCCGAAATCGACGCGGGCTTCCGGTTGCGCGCCGTCTGCACGCGGTCGACGGCGGCGGCGGCGCGGGCCGGATCGAGATCGCAAACCGCGGCGACGTCGATGGCCGGAATGCGCAGGCCCAGGTTCAGTAAAGAGGTGCCGCGGTTGCCGACTCCAATCCAGCCGAAGCGGACGGACGAAGAGGCGGCAGCGGCGACCGCCCAGGGAGCGGCCAGCAGAACTTCACGACGAGTCATCAGCAATATTGTTTCACGGGTGAGGTACTAGAATGCAGTGAGGGCGTGACAGATATTCGGTCTGTTTCCCGCCTTCTTCTGTGAGAGGCAGCAAAGAAGAAGACACCGATGGCAAACCCCTTCGCGAAACTCATGAACAAGCTCACCGGCGCGGCGCGGGCGACCCTGCCGCAATCGCCGGCCGTGCGCCAGTTCGCGCAGAGTATGGAAATCGACTATCAGAAGTGGCACGACGGCGTCGGCTATGACATCGGGATCATCCGGTCCGCGACCCCGGACGACCGCGCGCAGATCGAGGCGATGCTGGCAGCCCGGGGCGTCCGCGACTGGCGGGATGCCGAGGCACTGGCAGCCATTGACTCCCCGCGCGCCCTCGCGCTGTTGAAGAGCGCGCTCGGTAGCGAGGACTTCTCGGTTGCCGTCGCCGTGCTCAACTATGCCCCAAACACCGTTTCGCCTCAGGAGCGCTCCGCCGTGCTCGTGGCCGCTCTACAACGCGCCGAATTTGGAAAAGGTCTGGCAGAAGCGCTCCGCGCCGTCGAGAAGTTCCACCCGCCAGAGGTGATTGACGCCTTGCTCCGCGGGGCTCTCCACCGCAAGCCAAGCGGCGCGCACTTCGCAGGAATGCTGATGTACATCCACGGCCAGACGAAGACGCCCTTTGACAACGACCTCAGCCCCTTCTTCGTCCGCTTCAGCGGCCCGAACCGGGAAGAGTTGTTTCGGGAACTCTGCGCCAAGATCAACGTCGACCCCAACAAGTACCTGTAGCGCTGATTACAGCAGGCGCGTGACGCCGGGGGTGAAGACGGGGTAGATGCCGTCGGGTCCTGGCTTGACAGGCGGCTCGGTGGCCTCCGAGATTTCGGCGTCGCGCGGCGGGTAGGCGAACTCCGAGGCAGTGATCGCGTCCCAGGTGACCTCCTGGCCGGTGTAGCAACTAAACTGGCCCATCAGCGTGATGAGCGTGCTGCGCACCATGTA